>JAHDFG010000293.1 GCA_020628265.1 Pseudooctadecabacter sp.
AGCGCCAGCCGTTTGGAGGCGGTGAAATCCAAGGCAGGTGGGTCGCCCCAAACCTCCCCCACGACGCCGCCCAAAGTCGGGCAGCCCAACCCCTGTTCCATCGCCCAAAGCACATCCACGGGTTTGGAGACATCGAGCCGCAGCAGATCGAGGCCTTCGGGCAGGCCCGCAAGGCAGATCACGCCGGCTTCCTTGCGGCTGAGGCGGTCGGAAATCCATAAGATTGGGCCCTTGGTGGGATCGATCTGTGCCAGCATGAACCCCAAGGCCGCCGCATCGGTCACGCGCGGTGCGAAGAGTTCGCGCAAGGTCGGCTGGCTGGCTGCATCGCCCTTACGCCCAGCCGTTTCCGCCCGTTCCATCAACAGGTCGGTGGCAGATTTCGGGGGCGGCAGGGCGCTGCGCATCAGGGACTCCGTTCCTTAATGTTCTTGTTATGTTCTAGTTTTGGGACGGGCTTTGGTCAAGCAGGATTCAGGGGGAATGGCCCCAGAAAGGTCAGGGTTTCCGCGCTTGTGCGACAAAGTGACGGGCCATAGGTTGAGCGTTAATAGGCACAGCAGAACAGGCCCCACATATGATTGCCCCGCTTCTCGCAACCTTGCGCCGCGCCCATATGGACCTGACGTTGCGCCAGGGGCGCGACCAAGTGGTGCGGATCATGGAGCGGCCGGGGCGATGGATGTCGGACCAGCAGTTGCAGTCCCTGTCTGATGATCTGCGCACCATTGCGTCCAAGACGCTGGATGAGGGCGCGCTGACCTACGGCGTCTTCGCCGGCGACCGTGACCGGATGCGCGATACCATCGTCACCCTTGTCTGCACCCGCGACGGCACGCCGATTGCCTTCAACGCTCTGGCCGTGATGGAGGTCGACATGCAGCCCGAGCCTGTTGATGTGCTACATCTGGGACTTGTGATGGTGGACCCTGACGCGCGGTCTGGCGGGCTGTCGTGGGTGCTTTATGGTCTGACGTGCTTTCTGCTCTTCGTGCGCAACCAGTTCCGTCCGCTGTGGATTTCCAACGTCACGCAGGTGCCCGCAGTGGTCGGCATGGTCAGCCAGATGTTTTCCGACATCTGGCCCAAACCAGATGCAGACCGGCGGACCCTGACCCATGTGCTGCTGGCCCGCCGGATCATGGCGCATCACCGGCATGTGTTCGGGGTGGGGGATGACGCGGGGTTCGACGAAGACCGTTTCGTCATCACCAACGCTTACACTGGCGGCTCGAATGATCTGAAAAAAACGTGGGAGGCCGCGCCGAAACACCGAGACGCGGCCTTCAATGAGTTCTGCGAAGGGCAGCTGGACTACGACCGCGGTGATGATGTCCTGCAACTGGGGCACATGGATCTGCCCGCGATCCGTCGGTATCTGACCCGTGAGGTCCCGAAGACTGCCGTGATCGGCGTCTTGGGTACGGCGGCTTATGTGGCCATGCGGCGGCTGGTTCTGCCAGTGCTTTATTGGTCCGACAGCACGCGGACGTTCTCGATCCTGCGGCCGGCCAAGGAGACGCGGGATGTTTGACTACGCGGAATTTACCAACCGGAATATCGGTTTCGTGACGCCGGACGAACAGGCGCGACTGAAGGACGGCATTGTTTTTGTCTGTGGTACAGGTGGCATGGGCGGGGCCTGCATTCTGGGGCTGGTGCGGGCAGGCGTGGGTCGGTTGATCATCGCTGATCTGGACGCGTTTGAGGTGAGTAACCTGAACCGGCAGGTCTTTGCCTTTCTACACACCGTTGACCGCCATAAGGCCGAAGCGACGGCCGAGATCGCGCGCCAGATCAATCCCGATATTCAGGTGGAGGTCTACGGCGCGGATTGGGTGGATCACGTCGACGATCTGATCGGGCAGGCCGCTGTTGTCGTCAATGGAACGGACGACCTAGGGGCCTCATTGTTGCTGTACCGGCAGGCGCGGGCATTGGGCAAGGCGGTGATCGACGCTTATGCCTCCCCGTTGCCATCCGTTTATGTCACGCAGCCTCAGCATCAACCGCACGAGGAGCGTTTGGACTATCCGACTGTTGGCGTTCCTTGGGATCAGATCACGGATGACCAGAGGTCTGAAGCATTTCTCAAGGAATCCGAGTGGGTTGTGATCCACTCTTCATCTCGACAGTACATCGACCTCGACATTGTTGGGGAGGTTGTTGCAGGCACGCGGTCGCGGATGTCCTTTGCGCCGATGGTGATCAGCACGGGCCAGTTAATGTGTTATGAGGCTATCAATGCTGTTCTGGGGCGGCCCCCTGGTACGGACAATCGCGGCTATTTCTTCAACCCCTATGCCGCACGTGTCGAACGACCCAAACCGCGCCTGCTGGCGGCGCTGATGCGCCCCGTGGTGCGCCGGTTCCTGAGGGGGCTGATGAATTGACCTTGGCGGCAGCAGACCTTGGCAACCTGTTTCTGTCGCTTGCCGCCGTGGCCGGTGTCCTGATCCTGATGGCTGTCATCTCTGCACGGGATGCTTGGGCGCCTTTGAACAGGCGGTTTCTGTTTGGTCTGCGGGTGATTGCCATGCTCTTTGCAGGGCGTGCGCTGCTGGTTCTAACGGGCCTCGAATTTTTCAGGTTTTTCATCCTTCTAGGGGCCACACTTAT
>JAHDFG010000294.1 GCA_020628265.1 Pseudooctadecabacter sp.
GGACCTGAAGGTTGTCGTCAACATCCACGCCTTTGCCGATCAGATGGAACAGCACCTGAACGGGCGCGATGTCAGTCTGTCTGACGAACGTGGAATGCTTCTGGAAACCGGCGGGGGTTTGAAACACGCCCTGCCACTCCTTGATGGCGATTGCGTTGTGACCATGAACACGGATGCTGTTTGGGTCGGAGGGAATCCTGTGCAAACCCTTCTGGATGCATGGCAACCGGACCGGATGGAGGGCCTCTTGCTTATGATTCCGCGAGAGAACGCAACCGGCCACCATGGAACGGGTGACTTTGACATCAACGCCGACGGGACCATCACCAAGGGACAGGACTACGTCTATTCCGGCGTTCAGATTATCCGCACCGACCGCCTTTCAGGCATCTCGGAAAAGGCGTTCTCCATGTGGTCTCTCTGGACACCGATGCTGGCTGCAAACGCACTCTACGGCACTGCCTACGACGGCGGGTGGTGTGACGTCGGGCAGCCTGCCAGTATCCCTTTAGCAGAAAATATGCTGAAAGGTGACGACAGTGTTTAGACCACAGGCAGGGCCGCGCGTTTTTGCGGCTGCCCTCGGACAAGACTTCTCAGCCGCGCTGCATCGTGGGTTGATGAACCGCTTTGACGAGATGGCACCCGAAGAAGTCGCAGCGGTTGAGGTTTATGTGAACACCCGCCGCATGGCGCGCCGTCTGACTGATCTGTTCCATCAGGGGTCGGCCATGATGTTGCCGCGCATCCGGTTGGTCACAGACCTTTCCCAAGATGCGCCAAGCCTCGCACTACCACCCGCCACGGCCCCGTTGCGCCGAAAGCTAGAAGTGGCGCAACTGGTCAAACGGCTGCTTGAAACGGATGAAAGGCTGGCAAGTCGCGACGCGGCTTTCGATCTTGCGGACAGCCTGACCGCCCTCATGAGCGAAATGCAGGGCGAAGGCGTCAGCCCCGATATCATCGCAAACCTCGATGTGCAGGACCAATCCGGCCATTGGGACCGCGCCCTCAAGTTCGTGAATCTGGTTCAGAAATTCTTTGCCGAAGACCAATACGATCCAGAAGGGCGGCAACGACGGATCGTGGAGGATCTTGCATCCCGTTGGGAAGAGAGCCCGCCTGAACATCCGATCATCGTCGCCGGATCGACAGGATCGAGGGGATCAACCGCCCTGTTCATGCAAAAGGTTGCGGGGCTGCCGCAGGGCGCTGTCGTGCTGCCAGGCTTTGACCGCGACATGCCTTCCACGGTTTGGGAAAAGCTGTCACGTGAACAGGGCGGTGAGGATCATCCACAGTTCCGGTTCAAGGATTTCTGCGATGCTTTGGGATTGGCTCCGGCTGACCTTTCCCCTTGGGCGGATGCCGCGGATCGGAACACGGCCCGCACAGCACTGGTGTCACTGTCCCTCAGGCCCGCGCCCGTCACGCACCAATGGATCACCGAAGGTCCGGAGTTGCCGGACCTTGCGGAAGCCACGCAGGATATCACACTGATCGAAGCGCCGACCCCGCGCGCAGAGGCGGAGGCCATCGCATTGCGGATGCGTCAGGCGATCGAAGAGGGTGAAACGGCGGCGCTGATTTCGCCGGACCGTATGCTGACGCGGCAGGTCACGGCGGCACTTGACCGTTGGGGGGTCGAACCCGACGACAGTGCGGGCCGTCCGCTTCATCTTTCCGCACCAGGCAGGTTTCTGCGTCACGTCGCAGACTTGATGACGACGCCGCTGACCGCAGAAGCGCTGCTGATCCTGTTGCGGCATCCGTTGACGGCCTCACCGCGTGATGTGAACACCAAACACGGGTTGCACACCAACGCCCTTGAATTGCAGCTGCGCCGCAAGGGGCCAGCGTTTCCAGACAAGTCGAGCCTTATGGCTTGGGCTGCGAAACTTTCCGACAAGAAGCCGGAGTTGAGCGCGTGGGTCTCATGGGTGGCCCAGACGGTTACCGGGAAGGTGATCGAAGATGATCTTCCACTGTCGGACCTTGTCGCAACTCATCTGGATCTAGCAAACACAATTGCGGCGGGGCCCAAGGGTGAGGCCGGCGGAGCTCTGTGGCAGCAGGCCGCCGGACGCGAAGCCTTGCGCCTGATGACTGAGTTACAATCCCACGCCGACGCAGGCGGTACGATGTCGGCCCGCGACTATCGCAACCTTCTGGGCAATGTGCTCTCGGGCGGAGAAGTCCGTGACCGTGACCGCGGCCACCCGCAGGTGTTGATCTGGGGCACGCTTGAGGCACGGGTGCAATCGGCTGATCTGGTCATCCTTGCGGGGCTGAACGAAGGCACTTGGCCCGAGGCTGCCGCTCCGGATCCGTGGTTGAACCGTCCCATGCGTAAGGAGGCGGGACTGCTTTTGCCCGAACGGCGCATTGGGTTGAGCGCCCATGATTACCAACAGGCCATCTGCGCCCCTAAAGTCGTCATCAGCCGTGCGGTTCGGTCGGAGGAGGCAGAAACCGTCCCAAGCCGTTGGTTGAACCGACTGTTGAACCTGTTGGGCGGTCTTGGGGAGCAAGGCGGGCCCGCACTTCGCGACGCGATGCGCGCGCGTGGGGCGTCTTGGCTTCTCCGCGCCGCTG
>JAHDFG010000295.1 GCA_020628265.1 Pseudooctadecabacter sp.
GCGATGCTGTCGCGGTCTGAAGATGACTGGACCGACATCGACTATTTCTTCGCGCAGGTGAGCGTCGATGACGGGCAGGTGGATTTCAAACCCACCTGCGGGAACATCCTGTCCGGCGTTGGCCCTGCGGCGATTGAAATGGGCCTGATGCCCGCCACGGATGGCGAGACGGTCGTGAACATCCGCGCCGTGAACACCGGCGCGCGGGTGGTGGCGACAGTGAAGACACCGAACGGTGCGGTCGAATACGAAGGTAATGCCACCATCGACGGCGTGCCCGGAACAGCAGCCCCCGTGGCGCTGCAATTCATGGACACCATCGGCGGGGCCACGGGGGCGTTCCTGCCCACGGGCAACCTGATTGATACCTTTGACGGTGTGGACGTCACTTGCATGGACGTGGCCATGCCCATGGTCATCGCCAAGGCAGAGAGCTTCGGCCTGACGGGCTATGAAAGCGCCGAGGCCCTGAACGACAACACCGATTTCTTCGCTGCGATGGAAGCTGTGCGGATCAAAGCGGGGGAGGCCATGGGCATCGAAAACGTGGCCAAGTCTGTGACGCCGAAATTCGGCCTGCTTGCACCGGCCAAGGATGGCGGCACCATCGCCACGCGGTATTTCATGCCGTGGAAGACCCACCCCACGATGGCCGTCACCGGCGCACAGTGCCTTGCGTCCTGCGTGCTGACTCCGGGCACCGTGGCCGAGGGCATGGCCGCGCGGTCCAATGACCGGCCCGCGACGGTGACGTTGGAACATGCGTCAGGCCAGATTGATGTTCTGGTGGACTATGACCTGACGGCGAAGGGCATTGACCTGCGGTCCGCTGGCTTGGTCCGCACGGCGCGGATGCTCGCACGGGGGGAGGTTATGGTCCCAGCTTCCGTGTGGACGCCATGAAGGTGCATATCCTCGACGATTGGTTCGACACCCTGCGCGGCCTGCCGTGTTTCGCCAAGCTGGCAGACCACGATGTGACCGTCTGGACCGACCATGAACCGGACCCCGTAAAACTGGCGGAACGGGTTCAGGACGCCGAGGCGCTGGTGCTGTTCCGTGAACGCACGTCAATCGGGGCGGAGCTGCTGGGCCGACTGCCAAACCTAAAACTGATCAGCCAGCGCAGTGTATATCCCCATGTGGATGTGCCCGCCTGCACGGCGAATGGCGTGATGCTCTGTTCCAATATGCATGGGGGCACTCCGTCCTATGCGGCCGCTGAGATGACGTTGGCGCTGATCCTTGCGAGCTACCGGCAGCTTCCGCAGCAGGTCGCCAGCATCAGGGCTGGGGACTGGCAGATGGGTGTGGGGCGGACGCTGCGCGGGCGCACGCTGGGGCTTTATGGTTATGGGCGGATCGCGAATGCGGTGGCGGATTACGCCCGCGCCATCGGGATTCAGGTCCAATGGTGGGCGTCAGACGAAGGCCGTGCACGGGCCGTGGCCGACGGGCAGACCGTTGCGGCATCACGTGAGGCGTTCTTTGCGACCTCTGACATCGTCAGCCTGCATGTGCGCCTGAAACCCACCACGCGCGGCATCATCACCGCAGGCGATCTTGCGGCGATGGCCCCGCGCAGCCTGCTGGTGAACACCTCCCGCTCCGGCCTGATCGCCACCGGCGCGTTAGAGGCTGAAATCGCGCGCGGCCGCATTCACGCCGCCGTCGACGTGTTCGATGAGGAGCCATTGCGGGACACCGCCCACCCTTTGCTCACTCACCCGAACGTCCTGCCCACGCCGCATATCGGTTACGTGACCGAGGACGAATTTGACCTGCAGTTCAGCGACATTTTCGATCAGGTGAACGCTTATGCCGAAGGTGCTCCGATCCATGTGATCAACCCTGAGGTCGCCGGTTGAACAATCGGGCCGCGACCGGCGCACCAACGATCACCGTCACGATCCGCAGCATATGATGGGCGATGACAAAGGCCATGTCGGCCCCTGCGATCAGCGCCAGAACCGTCATCTCCGCCTGACCTCCCGGGGCGAAGGCCAAGAGGGCTTCCATCGGTGGGGCCAGTGAAAAGACGTAGATGAATTCCACAAATAGGGCCGACAGGATCAGCAGGATCACGCAGAACCCTAGGGCGGCTGCCACATCGCGGCGGACCTCTTCACCCGTGACACCGGCATATTTTGTCCCCACCGTCATACCGATGAAGAATTGGGCGGCCCAGATCGCCTCGGCCGGAGGGCGGTACTGCAAGACACCGATGAGTGCGAGGATAGCCGACAGGATCATGGGCCCCAATATGGATGCCCCGAAGAGCCCCACGGCCTTGGCAATCTGCCAGCCCGCCAAGCCCGCGACGGCCATCAGGATCAATTGAGACACAGGCAGGGTGGAGGCCGGTACCCCCGGCGGATTGCTGAGGTCGACGCCCCAATAGCCTTGCAAGATAAACGGCAGGGCCACGACGATCACCATGACGCGCGTGGCGTGGATCAAGGACAAGGCCCGCACGTCGCCCCCTGCTTCCTCGCCGAACAGCAGCATGTCCTGCAACCCGCCAGGCATCGCGGAATAGTAGCTGGTGGCAAAGTCAAACCCCCAGACCCGTTGGAAGTA
>JAHDFG010000019.1:0-3019 GCA_020628265.1 Pseudooctadecabacter sp.
AAACAGGAAAGCGAGGGATTGCGGGACGTGGACGTCGCCGGCGTTGTTCAGGCGGTGCTGGAGATCACGCAGGCCCGTGCCAAAAGCGCCCAAGTGGACATCATATGGACCCCGCCGGAGACACAGCTGATGGTCCGTGGCGGCGAGGTGCGTCTGCAACAGGTCGTCCTGAACCTTGTAACCAACGCAATGGACGCCATGGAGGGGCAGGACGGCCCCAGAAAGATCGAAATTGACGCAGCCCCCGCCGGAGACCGCGTCGAGCTTTACGTGCGCGACACGGGGCCGGGGCTGGATGAACCCGACCACATCTTTGATCCGTTCTATTCGACCAAGCAGGTTGGGCAGGACGGCATGGGGCTGGGTCTGTCGATCTCTTATGGTCTGGTGCAGAGTTTCGGCGGCATGATCCGCGGGCGCAACCACGAGACGGGCGGCGCTGTCTTTACTGTCACGCTGGACGCAGCCGAGAAGAAGGAGGCTGCCGCATGACCAAACGTGTGATGATCGTTGACGATGAACGCGACGTGCGTGAGGCGCTGGGGCAGACCATCGAACTGGCCGACCTCAAACCGCTGCGCGCGGGCAGCTTCATCGAGGCCAAGGACCATATTGATCCCTCATTTGACGGGGTCATCGTCACGGACATCCGCATGCCGGGCCGCGACGGTTTCTTCTTGCTCGATCATGTGCGGGCAGTTGACCCCGATCTGCCTGTGATCCTGCTGACCGGCGAGGGCGATATCCCGATGGCGGTCAAGGCCATGTCGGAAGGCGCGTTCGGGTTTCTGGAAAAGCCTTGTAGTGCGCGGGAATTGCTGGCGGTGGTGGAAAAGGCCCTGCAAGCACGGTCGCTGGTCGTCGAAAACCGTCGTCTCAAACGGGAACTGGACCGTGGTGATGCTGCGGCTCGGATGCTCCGCGGCGTCTCTGCAGCGTCCGAGGCCTTGCGCGGGCGCGTGCGGGCGGTCGCGCGCGCCAATGCCGAAGTGCTGATAACAGGCGAGCCCGGCACGGGCACGCCCAAGATCGCGGAAGTCATCCATCTGCTGTCGGGGGCCGCCAGTCGCCCCTTTGTCAAACGGCCTGCCGCGCAACTGTCGGCAGAGGCATTGCAAATCGCTTTTGCCGAGGCCGACGCAGGGACTCTTTATCTGGACGAGGTCACAGCCCTGACACCGGCCGTGCAATTTGCACTACTGGAAACCCTTGAGCAGGGCGGGACCGTGCGGGTGTTGTCCGGCACCTCCCGCGATATCGAGGCCGAGGTGCGCGAAGGCCGGTTCAGCACCGATCTGTTTTATCGGCTCGATCTGATGCGCGTGCATGTGCCTTCGCTCAAGGAACGTCCCGAGGACATCCCCGTGCTCTTTCGCCACTATGTGGCGCAGGCCTGCGAACAAGCCAATCTGCCGGAGCCCGATATCACACCCGATGTGATCGCAGGATTGATGGCCCAAGATTGGCCCGGCAATGCGCGGGCGTTGATGAACACGGCCATGCGGTTTGCCATGGGGATGGGAGAAGAGGCGATCACCGTCACTGCTGGTGGCGGTCTGGGGCTTGCCGAACAGATGGCGCAGGTGGAACGGTCGCTCATGATCGACGCGCTGCAACGGGCGCAAGGTCGGTCGGGGCTGGCGGCAGAGGCCCTGAAGCTGCCGCGCAAGACGTTTTACGACAAACTGGCCCGCCACGGGTTAAAGCCTGAGGACTATCGGGGCACGTAGCCCGACCGGGCATTGCCAGTCTGAATTGTGTTGGGTGCGCTCCCGCCCGTCTTTATCAGCTACGGTTTTGTGTGGATTTCCGCACAGATTGCGATAGCGGTTGTGTGATCTGCCGCTCGTCGGTTCTGCTCTGCGCACGTGAGGTCTGAGAATTTTCATTAAAATTAATGCTTTACGGGAAATGGTGAACGGGCTTGCCCCAACGTCCGCTGTTGGACTTTTCTTAAGGCACAGCGCGTCCGGGAGGGGCGGGCCGAATCCAATGTCTGGGAGGACACCAATGAAATTTCTTATGACCGCAGCCTCTGTGGCTGCCCTGACCCTGTCTGCCGGAACGGCGATGGCGGCGTGTGACGAAGGCGAGATTGTCGTCAAGTTCAGCCACGTGACGAACACCGACCGTCACCCTAAAGGTATCGCAGCCACCCTGCTGGCAGAGCGTGTGAACGCCGAGATGGACGGCACGATGTGCATGGAAGTGTTCCCGCAGTCGTCGCTTTACAACGACGATCAGGTTCTTGAAGCGATGCTGCAGGGCGATGTTCAGCTGGCAGCCCCGTCGCTGTCCAAGTTCGAAGCCTTCACCCGCCAGTTCCGCATCTTCGATCTGCCGTTCATGTTCGCCAACATCGAAGCCGTGGATGCGTTCCAGGCGTCCGAGACCGGTCAGGCGATGCTCGACAGCATGCAGCGTCGCGGCCTGCAGGGTCTGGCCTACTGGCACAACGGCATGAAGCAGATGTCGGCCAACGTGCCGCTTGAACTGCCCACCGATGCCGACGGCCTGAAGTTCCGCGTTCAGAACTCTGACGTGCTGGTAGCACAGATGTCCGCGATGGGCGCGTCCCCGCAGCCAATGGCCTTCTCCGAGGTTTACGGCGCGCTGCAGACCGGCGTTGTGGACGGACAAGAGAACACATGGTCCAACATCTGGGGCCAGAAGTTCTTTGAAGTGCAGGACGGCGTGACCCAGACCGACCATGGCATCATCGACTACCTCGTCGTGACCTCTGTTGACTGGCTCGACAGCCTCGATGCGGATGTGCGCGACCAGTTCCTGACCATCCTTGATGAGGTGACTGCCACGCGGAACGCTGAAGCCTTTGCCGTGAACGAAGCAGCCAAGCAGTCCATCTTGGACGCCGGCGGCGTTATTCGTGAGCTGACACCAGAGCAGCGCGCCGCATGGGTCGAAACCATGAAGCCCGTTTGGGACCAGTTCGTCGACGACGTGGGTCAGGAAAACATCGACGCAGCGCAGGCGATCAACGCCAGCCTGTAATGTGATG
>JAHDFG010000019.1:3119-5951 GCA_020628265.1 Pseudooctadecabacter sp.
TGGGCCGGCTACCTCCGGTGGCCGGCCTTTTCATTGCTAAATTTGGGGGAAGATATGTCTGCGGGCTATCAACCAAAGGGACGGCTGGGCGCGATCGTGCACAGTCTGGAGGAAACGGTGATTGCGGTCCTGATGGGGCTTATGACGCTGGTCACATTCATCAACGTGGTGTTGCGCTACGGGTTCAACAGCCAGTTGATCTGGGGGCTGGAACTGACGCTTGTCTTGTTCGCATGGTTGGTGCTTTTTGGCATCGCCTACGGGTTCAAGATCGTCAGCCACCTTGGGGTGGACGCATTGATCAATCTGGGCGGCAAAAGCACGCGCAAATGGCTTGGCGTGGCCGCGGCGACGGTCTGCATCGTCTATGCCGCTTTGCTGCTAAAGGGCGCATGGGACTACTGGGCTCCCTTTGCGGGGCTGGATGCCACAACGGGACGCTGGTTCCCCACAGGCTTTGCCAACAGCCGTGATCAGGCGTGGTATGAAACCGAACAAATTCCGATCCCCTTTGCCAAGGACTGGCTGGAGGCCACGTTCAACTTTGGCGAGGAGTACGAGAAACTTCCGCGCTTCATCCCTTACGCCATGTTGCCGTTTGCCGTGGCGCTGATGCTCTACCGGATCGTGCAGCTTCTGGTGCGCATCCTGCGCGGCGAGATCGACACGATCATCGTGAGCCACGAAGCCGAAGACGCCGTCGATGAGGCCGGTGCGGATATTGAACAATCGCTGGCCAATGAGCCTGCGAATGAGGGGACCAAGTAAATGGACGTCGCAATTCTTTTTGGCATGGTCATTGCCTTTCTGGCCATCGGGGTGCCGATCGCCGTGGCGCTTGGCCTGTCGTCGACCTTGTTCCTGCTGGTGCTGTCTGACAGCTCGCTCGCGTCTATTGCGCAGTCGCTTTATCAGGCGATGGCGGGGCACTACACGCTGCTGGCCATTCCTTTCTTCATTCTGGCGTCGTCGTTCATGTCGACGGGCGGTGTGGCGCGGCGGATCATTGATTTCGCGATTGCCATTATCGGGCATGTGCGCGGTGGTCTGGCTATTGCAGGTGTTTTGGCCTGTATGCTCTTCGCCGCCTTGTCAGGCTCATCGCCGGCGACTGTTGTGGCTGTCGGGTCCATCGTGATCGCGGGCATGGTCAAGTCCGGCTATTCCAAGGATTTTGCGGCTGGCGTGATCTGTAACGCAGGGACCTTGGGCATCCTGATCCCGCCTTCCATCGTGATGGTGGTCTATGCTTCCGCCACGGATGTGTCCGTGGGGCGGATGTTCCTTGCCGGTGTGATCCCGGGTCTTCTTGCTGGTGTCATGCTGATGGTGACAATCTATGTCATCGCCCGCATCCGCAACCTGCCGAAAGGCGAGTGGCTGGGGTTCGAGCAGGTCTTTTCGACCATTCTGGACGCCTCATGGGGCCTGTTCCTGATGATCGTCATTCTGGGCGGTATCTATGGCGGGGTCTTCACACCGACCGAGGCCGCGGCCATCGCGTCTGTCTATGCCTTTATCGTGTCGATCTTCATCTACCGCGATATGGGGCCGCTGAAGGGCAAATCCTGGCTGCCGGAAGCAGAGGCTGACACAGGGCTTTTGGGCCTGCGGGTCTGGGGGTTCACCTTTGTGACCTTCCTGCTTTACGCGGTCGCGGGCTTCATGGCGGGGCTGTCGATCATGGTGGCTGTCTATGCGGCCGCGGTGTTCCTTGTCGTTGCTCTTGTGTTGGGCGTGCTGATGGCGCGTGCTGTGCCTGCGGGGCAGGGGCTGCGCGTGGCGATGGCGGCTGTGGTGATCTTTGGTGTTCTGCCGCTGCTCTATGCGCTTTACACGATCTTCACCAATCCGGAGATGACGGCTCTGTTCGCCGTGATCCAGACCATCGGGGCGATCTTCGTGCTGCTGTTGCCGCCCGCTGTCTTCACCTTTTCGCTGTTGCGCGGGGCGGAGCGGCTGAACGCATCAGGGGGCACCTATGGTCAGTCCCTGGCCGTGGGGGGACGTAATCTGCTGCGGGCCAATGTGGAGAACCTTGTCTACGCGATCCCGGCTTTCTTCCACCGCGACACCAAGGCCACGCTGCTTGAGGCCGGTAAGCTCACGATCATGCTGATGTTCATCATCGCCAACGCGCTGATCCTGAAGCACGTGCTGACCGACGAGCAGATCCCCCAGCACATCACCGAGGCCATGTTGGCCGCTGGGCTTGGGCCGATCACCTTCCTGATCATCGTCAACATCATCCTGTTGATCGGTGGGCAGTTCATGGAACCGTCAGGTCTGATCGTGATCGTTGCTCCACTGGTGTTCCCGATTGCGATCGAGCTGGGGATCGACCCCATTCACCTTGGTATCATCATGGTGGTGAACATGGAGATCGGGATGATCACACCGCCGGTGGGTCTGAACTTGTTCGTGACGTCTGGCGTGGCCAATATGTCGATGATGCGCGTTGTGCGGGCGGCGCTGCCGTTCCTTGCGGTGCTCTTCGTCTTCCTGATCATGGTCACCTACATTCCGTGGCTGTCGACCATGTTGCCGACTGCCTATATGGGACCGGAGATCATCACGAACTAGGGTGATCCAAAGGTGCGCTAGCGCGCGTATCTGATCTGAAAAAGGAAAGGCGACGCCCAAGTCTGAGGGCGTCGCCTTTTGCTTTTGTCGGATGCCTCCGGCGGGAGTTTTCGGGTCAGAAGAAGAGGGACGTCAGGACGCCGCTTCGAGGGCCATGATGATTGGAGAGAAGTCGGATGCTTTAAGCGATGCGCCACCCACCAATGCGCCGTCCACGTTGGGTTGGGCGAAGATATCCGCCGCGTTGGA
>JAHDFG010000019.1:6051-16224 GCA_020628265.1 Pseudooctadecabacter sp.
CACCCACCAATGCGCCGTCCACGTTGGGTTGGGCGAAGATATCCGCCGCGTTGGAGGCTTTGACAGAGCCGCCGTAGAGCAGGCGCATTTTGGAGCCTTCTGCACCAAAGCGGTTTTCGAGGTAGCGGCGCAGGGCGGTGTGGACGTCCTTGATCTCGTCCGTGGTCGGTGTGAGGCCTGTTCCGATGGCCCAGACCGGCTCGTAGGCGATCGTGGTATTCGCCGCCGTAGCTGCATCGGGAATGGAGCCGTCCATTTGCTTGGTCAGGACCTCAAGGGTTTCGCCTGCGCGGTACTGGGCTTCGGTCTCGCCGATGCAGAGCAGGACGTGAAGGCCCGCGGCCCAGCCGGCTTGGGTCTTGGCTGCGACATCTGCGTCCGTCTCGTTGTGGTCGGTGCGGCGTTCGGAGTGGCCGGTGATGACGTAAGCCGCGCCTGCGTCCTTAAGCATTTCGGCCGATATGTCGCCTGTGTGGGCGCCGGATTGGTTTGCGTGGCAATCTTCACCGCCCACATGCAGGCCCGTCGCGGCCATCCGGTGTAAGAGGGTCGCGGGGCCGCAGATGACCACGTCGACAGCCGCGTCCGCGTGCTGAGTGGCCAAGGTGTCCAGTTCCGGCAGGTTCGCGCTGGTCCCGTTCATTTTCCAGTTTCCGGCGATCAGTTTGCGCATCTTGGCTCTCCTCTTCTGCGTGAGCGTGATGTAGCAAGGCTGGAACTGAGACGAAAGGGCAAGGCATGATCCCAAGGGTAGATGCAGAGCGGCTGCTGGCCGGTGACGCGGAGGCGGTGGACATCGTGCGGGATGGTGCGCGCGAGGTCGGGTTCTTTACGTTGTTTAACACGCCGATCCCGAAGTCGGATTTACAAGAGGTTTTTGCAGCCTATGGGGCGTTCTTTGCGCTGACGGCTGAGCAAAAGGATGCCGTCAACATGGCGCGGACAGGGTCCAATCGCGGCTGGGGTGCGCCCGGGTCTGAACAGGTCGATCCCGATGCGAACCCCGATTACAAGCAGGTCTTTGATTGTGGGTTCGAGGTTGAGGGCTCTGACCTGCCTGCCTATGCGCCCAATTTGTGGCCGGAGGAGCCGGCAGAGTTTCGGGTCATTGTCGAGAATTACTATGCCCGCGCTTTGGCCTTTTCTGGCGATTTGCTGGCGGCGATCGCGGGCGCCATCGGAGAAGACGCGACCTACTTTCGTGAGCAGTTTGATGAACCGATGGCGCTGTTGCGTGGCAACTACTACCCGCAGAGGCCCGCTTGGGCGGGGGCGAAGGATTTCGGCATTGCGACACACACGGACTATGGCTGTCTGACACTCTTGGCTATGGATGGCACGCCTGGACTGGAAGTGCGCAAACGGGGTGGGGGCTGGATACCCGTGACCGCGCCGGTGGGCGAATTCGTCATCAACTTCGGCGAAATGCTGGAGATGTGGACCCAAGGCCGCGTTGTCGCCACGCCGCACCGTGTGGTCGGCGGGAACGCCGAGCGCATGTCGATCCCGTTGTTTTACAACCCCAATGCGGATGCGAACGTGGCACCCGCGGGCTCGGGGCAGACCATTCGGGCTGTCGAGCATTTGCAGAAGCGGTTCGATGAGACGTATATCCACCTTCAGGATAAATCCTGACACGTCAGCGAGTTACCTAAAGGTGTTCAAGCGCCCGACGCGCCAGATCACGGGCCTCTTCAGGGTCATCCAGTGCGCTTTCGGGCATATGCCAATAGGGCATGGAAGTGGGTGATCCGTCTTTGCGGATGTATTCCCACGGGGCGCAGCCCATGTCCTCAAGCACCTGAACGAAAGGGCCCTTGCCCTTAATCATCAAGCCGCCGTCCGGATGAATGATCGCAAAGATCGTGCCATCACAGTAGACGCACAGCCCGCCCATCATCTTGCGGGTCGTCAGATCGCCGATACCATCGAACAATTCGAGGGCATGGGCGATATCGTCGTCGCTGACACTCATTTGTCCAAGCTGAGGCTCTCGTCGAACTTGATGCTTTCGCCGCAGCCGCAGGCCTCTGTCACATTGGGGTTGCGGAACTTAAAGCCGCTCTCCAACAGGCTGATTTCATAGTCAATTTCGGTGCCGAACAGGAACATCTGCGCCATGGGGGCGATCATCACGCGGGCGCCGTCCTGTTCGACCACTTCGTCCAGCGGGTCGACTTCGGTCACGTAGTCCATGGTGTATTCCATGCCCGCGCAGCCGCCTTTCTTGACGCCGATGCGAAGGCCTTGATGACCGTCTTTGGACATCAGCTTGGCGATCTGTGTGGCGGCCTTATCCGTTATTGTGACGGCCTGTTTTCCAGGTATTCCAAACATTTAGGGTGCCTCCTTAACGTGGCTTCCTACATGAACCCCAACTCAAGGCGGGCCTCATCCGACATCATGTCCATGCCCCATTGAGGCTCCCACACAAGATCGACGTCAACGGTTTTCACACCCGCGAGTGGTTCGACAGCGTCCGCAACCCAGCCCGGCATCTCACCTGCAACCGGGCAGCCCGGAGCCGTCAGGGACATCTTGATGCGGACTTCGCTTTCGTCATTGATATCAATGGTATAGATCAGCCCAAGGTCGAAGATGTTCACCGGAATTTCGGGGTCATAGACCGTGCGGCAAGCATCGACGATATTTTCATACAACGGGTGATCGGTGCTGGATGGCTGGATCAGTGGCGTGCCTTCCATGGGCGCATCTTGCGGGGGGCTTTGATCGTTCATCGCTCGGCCTTTGAATAATTCCTGAGTCTTCATATAGGGATTGGCTCTTGAGGCGTAAAGGCCACCCTAGCGTTTGCGTTTCGCCTTCAGCGGGGCGGGCTTTACTGAGGCCTCGATATGATCGAAGAGCAGTCCTGCGAGGTCTTTCTTGGTCGCGCCTTCGATCCCCTCGAACCCGGGCGAGGAATTCACCTCAAGGATTTTGGGGCCGTCTTTTGATCGCAACAGGTCGACGCCCGCCAGTGACAGACCAAAGGCCTTGGCGGCTTTAACGGCCGTGCGGCGCTCTTCGGCGGTGATCTTGATGGCCTCAGCGGTCCCGCCGCGGTGCAGATTGGACCGGAAATCGTCACCCGCAGACTTGCGGCGCATGGCGGCGACGACCTTGCCGGCGACGACAAAACAGCGAATGTCTTCGCCGGCGGCTTCCTTGACGAAGTCCTGCACAAGGAAGTTGGCCTTGAGCCCGCGAAACGCGTCGATCACGGATTCGGCCGCTTTCTTTGTTTCAGCCAGCACGACGCCTTTGCCTTGGGTGCTTTCCAACAGCTTCACGATCAGAGGGGCGGTACCCACAAGGCCGATCAGATTGCTTGTGTCTTTGGGGGAGGCGGCGAAGGCCGTTGTCGGCATCCCGATCTTTTGGGCGGCCAGCACCTGATGGGCATGGAGTTTGTCGCGGCTTGCAGTGATGCCCGCGCTTCCGTTGACGCAGAATGTACCCAGCGTTTCGAATTGGCGCAAAACAGCGGTGCCGTAGCTGGTCACAGAGGCCCCGATGCGCGGGATCACCGCGTCGTAGCGGGGCAGGCGCTTGCCGTCATAGTGGATTTCAGGAGCCAGCGCATTGATGGCCATGTAGCAGCGGGTGGTGTCGATCACCTCGACGCTATGGCCCCGTTCTTCGCCCGCCATGACAAGTCGCTTGGTCGAATAGTTGTTTGGCTCGCGGCTCAGCACGGCGACGCGCAGGGCGCGTTTGGGCGTCGCAGCCTTGATCTTTTTGGCGGTGTAGACGTCATAATCCCGCGCAGGACGCAGGAATTTGTCATTGGGTTGCACAACCACATCGTCCCGTAAGGCTTGGCGGCCCAGCAACATCCGGCTGGCCATTCCGCCACGGTCGGTCAAGGTAATCTCGATCGGCCATGTCTGGCCATTGCCCGCGTCCAGCATCGTCTCGATGACATAGCGCATCTCCGCTTCGCCATTGGACGACGTGACCTCGCGCCGGTCGACGACGGTGGCAGAGCAGGGAATTGTCAGATCTTCACGACCCGGAACAGGATGCACCGCGAAGCGCACCTTAGGCTTGGAGGCAGGCCCGAAGGTTTCGATGTCAAAGGCATGGAGCGCAGAGGTCCGAGCGCCCGTGTCTACCTTGGCTTTGATCGTCGGCAGGCCGAGGTCGGGCAACCCCAACCATTCTTCCCATCCCAAGCGGATTGTCGTGTCGTCACTCATCCTTGGCCCCATTTCCTTTTGTGTGAACGCGCCCTAGAAGCGGCTTACGGTAAGAGGCTTCTATGACAAACACGTTTTCGTTCCAGTTGCAAAAGACAGACGGTCGCGCGCGGACCGGTGTCATCAGCACCCCGCGCGGAGAAATCCGCACACCTGCCTTCATGCCGGTTGGTACAGCCGCAACGGTGAAGGCCATGATGCCGGAAAGTGTCCGTGAAACCGGCGCGGATATTCTGCTGGGCAATACCTATCATCTGATGCTGCGCCCGACCGCAGAACGGATCGACCGTTTGGGCGGGCTGCATAAATTCATGAATTGGGAGCGCCCGATCCTGACGGATTCCGGTGGATTTCAGGTCATGTCATTGGCGGGGCTGCGCAAGCTGACCGAAGAGGGCGTGACGTTCAAATCCCACATCGACGGGTCCAAACACTTCCTAAGCCCCGAGACGTCGATGGAGATCCAGCGGTTGCTGGGCTCTGACATCGTGATGTGTTTTGATGAATGTCCCGCGCTGCCAGCCGAGAAGGACGCGATTGCTGACAGTATGCGGCTGTCCATGCGGTGGGCGCAGCGGTCACGCGATGCCTTTGGCGACCGGCCCGGCCATGCGCTTTTTGGTATCCAGCAGGGCGGGCTTGAAGAGGATTTGCGGGCCGAAAGCGCCGAGGCTTTGCAGCAGATCGGGTTCGATGGTTATGCCGTGGGCGGGTTGGCTGTGGGCGAGGGCCAAGAGGCCATGTTCGACTGTCTTGATTTCGCGCCGGAGCAGCTGCCGGTGGACAAGCCACGGTACCTGATGGGCGTCGGCAAGCCAGATGATATTGTGGGGGCCGTCAAACGCGGCATCGACATGATGGACTGCGTGCTGCCCTCACGGTCAGGGCGCACGGGGCAGGTGTTCACGCGGCGCGGGGTCGTCAACATCAAGAACGCACGGCACGCCGATGACCCGCGCCCCTTGGACGAGCATTGTACCTGTCCGGCCTGCCGCAACTATTCACGGGCCTATCTGCACCACGTCTTCCGCAGCAACGAGATGATCTCGGGCATGCTGCTGACGTGGCATAACCTGCACTATTTCCAAGAGATCATGCAGGGCATGCGCGATTCCATTGCGGCGGGGACCTTCGACGCATGGGAGGTGGAGTTCCATGCGGTCCGCGCAGAAGGGGATATTGAGCTGCTTTAGATTTTGCCCCAAGCCAGTCTGTGTTGACTCAAAGGTGGCTCGTGTGTCTGGTGACTATAAGATTTGGGGGGGGGCAATGATGATGAAGAGGTCTGGTTGTGCGGTGGCACTTGTAGCGTTTTGGGGGCTTTCTGCGTGCGAAGTCCCGGTGATGATTGCAGCTGAAAACAATGATGCCGCTTTGTCAGGGCTCACCAGCATATCCTTTCCGGCACGCATGTTGATGGTCTTGAACGGCAGCGAAGAGGTCATCTACAGGGGCGAGATGATTGGCTATATGTCCGGCTCGGCCGACATTGCGCTGGCAACTGACGACGGTCGGACTTGCACAGGCGCAATGGATCCGTCTGGCACCGGTCAATTGAATTGCGATGGTGTTCTCATCGAAATGACGCGCGCGGAGAGCGAAACGACAAGCATGTCAGGCACTGTCTATCGTGACGGTCAACTGGCCGGTACCCGGTATGCTACCGTATTTGGCTGGGGCCGCGGGGCACAGGAAAATGCCTTGAGGCAATCGATGGCGCAACAGCGATCATTTGGGGGACGTGAGGCCCGTGAAGTTGCGGGCTAGACCCTCCTCGGTCATTCTTTTGCAGGTTGGTAAATCTACTGACAATTACTCGGCAGGAACGGCGGCCGGAGCAGGCCCTTGGCTAAGGTCTTCGAGGTTCGTGAGGTAACCGTCCAGAGTACGACCAAAGTGATCATCGACCCAAGCAAACAGCGCCATACGGCTTGAGTAGCGTTCGATGGTGTAGGTGGCTGTCACCTTGGTGCCGCCCTGACGTGTCGGGGTTAAAGTCGCGCTCAAGGTGCCACGGGACAGGGGTTCGTTTGTCGACGCACTCGGCACCCACCAACGGAACCGGACGGAATGCGGTGCATCCCGCAGCTCCATTTGCTGAAACTCCTCAATCTGCTGAAGGTCCTTAGTCCGTTCGACGATGCGGTAGGTGTCTGGTGCGCCCTCGACCGGTTCATGGGCCAGCAAGGCGTCGCCTTCACACCGTACGCCTCTGTCTCCGGGCAGACCATAAAGTCCGGTCCAAACCACATCTTGCGCCAAAGGCGTTCTGGCGATGCCGCTATGGCTGCCGTTCTCACGCAGGGTGAAGCGGTCCAGCACCGTCCCTGCGTACAGCGAACCGATCCCGAAGCCTGCAGCCCAAAGAGCCGCGACTGGAAACCATGCGGGGCCGACATTTAGAAAATCAGGGGCGACCGATTGGACCGAAGCGAGGGCGACAGAACAGACGCTGGTGATTTCCATCAAGGCACGCCATGCAGGGACCAACAGGGCGAGGCACATCAGACTGACCATCATGATCAGGCCCAGTGCCGTGCCCACAAACAGTGCTTGCAGAACATGGAACGGGTCACCGTTGCTAAGTGTACTGAGGGCGCCGAAACAGAAAAAAGCAACGAAAGTAATCAGGGCACGCCGACGGTTTCGATACAGGGTACGAGTAAGCGATCGCATCTGGTCGTCCTTTTGTTTGTGCCAGCATGGCCCTGCTTTGCGGCAGGACAATGACGGTAACGGGGCGTTTGATTGGGGGCTATGGTCCCGAGACCCGCGTTTGCCCGCCACGCATTCGTCTTGGGTTGGTCTTGCAAGCGCGTCCCGTCTTTGGTTCAAAAATACTCAAATAATCCGCCGCGCAGCGGCGTTGGTCGGATTGGCGCAGCCAATTCGAAACCAAATTTAGGCGTTATCCCCAGAAAGGTCCGATTGGCACCTTGCAGCCGCAGCATCACGGGGGCAGGGTAGGGTATCCGTATCGGTTCTGGTTGAAAGCGGGCGCAAGACCCCCATCTGTATAAGCCAAGCCGGAGACGCGGGCGTTGCCTCCAAGAGGGACCTCGCGTCTTGCCAACAAAGGAAAAGAGCATGCAAGAACCGTTGAGTTCATCTTATCCCGTCCTGCCTCTGCGCGATATCGTGGTGTTTCCCCATATGATCGTGCCCCTGTTCGTGGGACGTGAGAAATCCGTCAGCGCGCTGGAAGAGGTGATGCAGGACGACAAGCAGATCCTGCTGTCGAGCCAGATCGACCCCAGTGTCGACGACCCCGAAGCCGATGGCATCTACAAGGCCGGCGTTCTGGCCAATGTGCTGCAACTGCTGAAGCTGCCCGATGGCACTGTGAAGGTGCTGGTCGAGGGCATCGCTCGCGTACGGATCACCGAATACCTTGAAAACGAAAATTTCTTTGAAGCCCGCGCCGAGTATCTGACCGAGATGCCGGGCGATGTCTCCACGATCGAGGCGCTGACCCGTTCCGTGGCCAAAGAATTCGAACGCTACGCCAAGGTCAAAAAGAACATCCCCGAAGAAGCGCTGTCCGCGGTGTCCGAAGCCACGGAGCCTGCGAAGCTGGCGGACCTTGTGGCCGGGCACCTCGGCATCGAAGTGAACCAGCGGCAGGACCTGCTGGAAACGCTGTCCGTGTCCGAGCGTCTGGAAAAGGTCTTTGGCCTGATGCAGGGCGAAATGTCCGTTCTGCAGGTCGAGAAAAAGATCAAGACCCGCGTCAAAACCCAGATGGAGCGCACCCAGCGCGAGTACTATCTGAATGAGCAGATGAAGGCCATTCAGAAGGAGCTGGGCGACGGTGAGGATGGCGAAGGCGAAGTGGCTGAACTTGAAGCCAAAATCGCCGAAACCAAACTGTCCAAGGAAGCGCAGGAAAAGGCCGAGGCCGAGCTGAAAAAGCTCAAGAACATGTCGCCCATGTCGGCCGAGGCCACCGTGGTGCGCAACTACCTCGACTGGATGCTGTCGATCCCATGGGGCGTGAAGTCACGCACCAAGAAGGACCTCGGCCGTGCCGAGGATATCCTTGATGCCGACCACTACGGTCTGGACAAGGTTAAGGAACGGATCGTCGAATACCTTGCTGTGCAGCAACGCTCCAAGAAGCTGAAAGGCCCGATCATGTGTCTTGTCGGCCCTCCGGGTGTGGGTAAAACCTCGCTGGGTAAATCTGTGGCCAAGGCAACGGGGCGCGAATTCATCCGCATCTCCCTTGGCGGCGTGCGCGACGAATCCGAAATCCGCGGTCACCGCCGGACCTACATCGGCTCCATGCCCGGTAAGATCATTCAGGCGCTGAAGAAGGCGAAGACGACGAACCCTCTGATCTTGCTCGATGAAATCGACAAGATGGGGCAGGACTTCCGTGGCGACCCCGCGTCGGCCATGCTCGAAGTGCTGGATCCCGAACAGAACGGCACCTTCGTCGATCACTACCTTGAGGTCGAATATGACCTGAGCAACGTGATGTTCCTGACGACCTCGAACAGCTACAACATGCCGGGCCCGCTTCTGGACCGGATGGAGATCATTCCGCTGTCCGGCTACACCGAGGACGAAAAGCGCGAGATCGCCAAACAGCACCTTCTGGGCAAGGTCATGAAGAACCACGGCCTGAAAGAGAAGGAGTTCAAGCTTGAGGACAGCGCGCTGACGTCGATCATCCGCTATTACACGCGGGAGGCCGGTGTCCGGAACCTTGAACGTGAAATCGCAAAGGTCGCCCGCAAGGCCGTGACCAAGATCGTCAAGAAAGAAGCCGAGACCATTGTCGTCACGAGCGACAATATCGAGGAGTTTCTGGGCGTGAAGAAGCATCGCTTCGGTCTGGCCGAGGAAAGCGATCAGGTTGGTGTGGTTACTGGTCTGGCCTATACGTCGGTCGGCGGTGAACTTCTGAACATCGAAGCCCTGCGCTTGCCGGGTAAGGGTCGGATGAAGACCACCGGTAAACTGGGCGATGTCATGAAGGAAAGCATCGACGCAGCCTCAAGCTATGTGCGCTCCATCTCGCCTGAGATTGGCGTCAAGCCACCGCGCTTTGACAAGTTGGACATCCACGTGCACGTGCCCGATGGGGCGACGCCCAAGGATGGTCCGTCGGCAGGTCTGGCCATGACGACCGCGATTGTTTCGGTTCTGACAGGGATTCCGGTGCGCAAGGATATCGCCATGACGGGTGAGGTCTCGTTGCGCGGGAACGCGATGCCGATCGGTGGCCTGAAAGAAAAGCTGTTGGCCGCACTTCGCGGTGGGATCAAGAAAGTCCTGATCCCTGAAGAGAACGTCAAGGATCTGGCTGATATTCCGGACAACGTGAAAGAGGGGCTCGAAATCGTACCTGTCACTCATGTCTCGGAAGTTCTGAAACACGCACTGGTCGAAACGCCTGAGCCCATCGAATGGGATCAGGAGGCCGAGGACGCAGCCGCCGCAGAGGCCGCACTACGCGGTGCGAGTGACAGCGCAGGCGCTGTGGCCCACTGATCAGACCAATCCCTAAAACAACAAAAAAGAGCGCTCCATCGGGGCGCTCTTTTCATAGAAGCCATGTGTTATTGTGTTAATTGGTGGTGGCGGCCACAATGACCGTCGCAAGGATAAACCACTGCAACAGGCCCGAAGTGTCGGTGGTTCCTTTCACCTCTTGAACCACGATCACCGGCTCCATGATCGGCTCACTCATGCCGCCGGCCGATGCGGACACCGCAAATGACACGGACACTGCCACTGCAATACAGGACGATTTAATCATAATTTTACCCCCAAGGTTAAAGGTTAAGCGTCGCTGACCCACGCAAATTGATCAGAACCGCCGATGGATAAACGTCTCAACCGACGGTGAAGTTTCAATTTTTCAGATATTTGGATGGGATCATCGGCAAATAGCGGGTATTGTTTCCAAAACCGGCACAATTTCGTGCGACCTCCGGAGAGTAGAGTATGGCAGCGCGCAGCA
>JAHDFG010000296.1 GCA_020628265.1 Pseudooctadecabacter sp.
CCTATGCGCCGGGTGTGCGTCTGGTCCGGTTGGCCCATGCCGCATGGCAGACATCATCACTCGCACCTATTGCGCGGGACGCTGTGGACCAGCTCAGCAGTGATGTGGGCGAAACGGTGCACTTGGCGCAGCTGGACAATGCCCAGGTGATCTATGTGGACAAGCGCAACGCGCGGGAGCCTGTTCAGATGTACAGCCAGTCCGGCAAGGTCGGCCCCGCCTATTGCACAGGTGTCGGCAAGGCGATGTTGGCGTTCCTGCCCGAAGCAGAGCTGGCACCCATCCTTGAACAACAAAGTTACCACCAGTTCACGGACACGACCCATACCAGCCCCGACAGCCTGCGCGGCGAACTTGGCGATATCCGCGCCAACGGCTACGGGTTCGACCGCGAAGAGCATGAACCCGGGATCATCTGCGTGGCGGTCCCGATTCTGACAGAAAACGCCCGCGTTCTGGGGGCGCTATCCGTCACCAGCACGACAACCCGAACCAATCTGGCGGGGCTCGAAAGCCTCGTCCCCCGTATAAGATCGACTGCAGAGGCAATCTCGAAGGAAGCCAGTTCATGGCAATTCCCCGTTTTTGCCAGCACCTCCTAGGAAAGGAAAAGCCAAATGTCCGGTGTAACGCTCAATAAAGTCATCAAGAAGTATGGTGACGTTCAGGTGATCCACGGGATCGACCTGCAAATCGATGACGGGGAGTTCTGCGTCTTCGTCGGGCCGTCCGGCTGCGGTAAGTCCACGCTGCTGCGCATGGTTGCAGGGCTTGAGGAAACCACCGACGGCCAGATCAACATCGGGTCGCGGGATGTGACCAACATGGACCCCGCCCAGCGTGGGGTTGCGATGGTGTTCCAGACCTATGCGCTTTATCCGCACATGACCGTGAAGGAAAACATGGGCTTCGGCCTGAAGATGAACGGTCATCCGAAAAAGGAGATCGAGGAAAAGGTGGCCGAGGCCAGCCGCATCCTGAAACTGGACGAATACCTTGCCCGCAAGCCCGCAGCCCTGTCAGGCGGCCAGCGCCAGCGTGTGTCCATCGGCCGTGCCATTGTCCGCGGCCCCGAGGTGTTCCTGTTCGACGAACCGCTTTCCAACCTCGACGCCGAACTGCGTGTGGAGATGCGCGTTGAGATCGCACGTCTGCACAAGGAAATCGGCGCGACGATGATCTACGTGACCCACGATCAGGTCGAAGCCATGACGCTGGCGGACAAGATCGTCGTGCTGCGTCTGGGCCACATCGAACAGGTCGGCGCGCCCATGGACCTCTACCGTGATCCGGACAACAAGTTCGTGGCTGGCTTCATCGGCTCCCCTGCGATGAACTTCATCAAGGGGACGGTCGCCAGTGGCGGGGTCGAGGTGCCTGGCTTGGGGCAGACCATCCCGCTGGATGTGGCACCTGCCTACAAGGGCAAGGCGGTTGATGTGGGTCTGCGCCCCGAACACCTGACGATTGATCCCAAAGGCGACGGGTTGCGGGTTGATCTGACCGAAAGCCTTGGTGGCGTCAGCTACGCCTATCTGGAAAGCTCCAACGGTGACCGCATTGTCGTCGAAGAGCGCGGAGATGACCGCGTGAAAGAAGGCGACACAGTTGGCCTGACGTTCGAGACAAAGCGCGTCTACCTGTTTGACGGAGAAACCGAACAGCGCATCCGCACCTGATTGTCAGCGGGATGTTGTGAAACGGAAAAAGGCCGGGCAATTGCCCGGCCTTTTGCATGATGTTTTGTTTGGCGCCCCGTGGTGAGCGTTGGGGTTAGCGTTTGCCGTAGTACAGGCCGACGACGTGTTCGGCTTGGGCAAAGAACAGCCAGCGGGCGGCGAAGACGCCGACGAGGTGGCTGATCACAGCGATGGCGGCGAGGATGTGGTCCGTGGCGCCGGAGACGCTGTCCAGCTGCGTCAGGCCGAGGGCCACGACGGGGATCACGGCCATGAGCAGCATGGCGATAACGCGCAGTTTCGTCGCGTGTTTGCGGCCGATGACGTAGACGAATTCCTTCAGCAGGTAGTTGGTGCCGGTGTGGGGCGGCTCGAACGCGCGAACGGTACCGCGTGCGCCAAGACCCGTGGCGGTGCCGATATCCGTGCCGGAATTTGCGAAGGCTTTGTCGCCGACGATCCAGTGGGCCAGTTGCGCAAGTGCTGCGAGGATCAGCAGCGGGATGGCAAGGCTGACCTGCCCTGCCAGCAGCGCACCGCCAGCGATGCAGAGCGTCAGGAACATGGCCGGTGTAGTGACGTTGTGCCAGCGGGGGACGGTCTTGATCTGGGTGTAGATCATCGCCGTGGTGAAGACCGTCAGCACGGACAGTACCGCGCCGATGACACCGACGATTGTGAAGCGGGTCTGCAGGAACACCAGCCCCGCGCCATAGGCTGCCATAACCAGCAGGGCGGCCACGGCACAGATCCCTTCACGGCTGAGCCAGCTGGAGCGCCACTGGGTGAACGCTTTCATCGCGCGTTCGGGGTGGCCCAAGTGGAAGGTCGAAGCGATCAACCCGCCCACGGCCAGCAGATAGGCCAGCGCAAACCAGATGAAGGCGC
>JAHDFG010000020.1 GCA_020628265.1 Pseudooctadecabacter sp.
TGGATGAGAACAGCGTCATCGTCGCCCAGATGACCCCGTTCTTTGACGAGCCCGAGGGCTAGCCGATCGAGACACCTGTCAGCGTCAGCGCTTCGTAGCCCTGCAACACCGGTGCAGCGAGGCCGATGCGCCGTGGCCGCAGGTCCGGCCGGATATCGGCCAGAACGGACGTGGCCAGTGTCGAGGGTTCTTCCAGCACCGCCGATCCGTCAAAGCTCTCAACCTTCGCACCGTTGACCGTTATGATCTCGTGCGTTTCCAGCAGGATCTGGTGATAGGTCACAACCGGTGGCGGGTTCTTGACCGGCACGGCGCAATTGCGGATTTCCAGATGGCGAACGGCGGTGCTGACCCGTTCCTCTCCGAACATGTACTCGACCTCGGATCCGTCCAGACAGACCCGCTGGTCGCGTGCCATGACCAGATCGTCCCATAAGCCCATGTAGGGGCGGCGCAGCGTCATCGGGGCAAACCGCCCAAGACTGGGGACGGTCGCCTTACCCGTCCAAAGCACCTTTACCGGTCCGTGTTCATGACTCTCCACGAAGTCACCCGACCGGACGTCTTTGATGGGTCTTGGGCCATCCGGTGTGTCGACGGCGGCGTCGCCAGACAGGCCAGGCAAGGGGCCGAGCGGGCAGGGCGCATCCGCCACTGCAAGGAACACCACATCCTGATCGAGCGTGCAGGTGGCCGACGTGTGGATCAGCCGCTGCGCATCCCGCATGGTCAAAGGGAAAGGGGCGACAACATCGGCCTGCCACAGATAGCCATAGTCCGGGACATGCACACTCAGCCGCCCGCGTCGCCGTGGCGCGTCCCAGATGTAGGCAATGTGCGCGGTGTACACCTTGCGACCCAAACCGGTCTTCAACGCCGTTTCCAGATGCCGTTTGCCCTGCCGGATCATCAGCCGCACGGTGCCGTCCGGTTCAAGACAGATTGTCAGGCCGGATGGCCATGGGTCCAACGCGCTGAACCGGACCAGATTGACTGGATGGGACACAGGCCGGACCACAGTTTCCAACAGGATGCTGCCGCGGCTCAACAGGTCCATGCCAACAGGTTGTCTGGATGGTCGCGCGCCAAGACCGCCAGGGTTGAAGTGCCCCGCTTCCTGCGTCCGTGTTGCGATCCAGTTCAACCCCATGCGCGTCAGGCGACCTCACGTATCAGGGCTTCGGCCTCATACCGTTTCAACAACGGCCGTGCTGCGGGGCCGTAGCCTTCGCCGGTCGAGGCATTCAACTCGGGGAAAATCTCTTCGATCTCGCGGATGATGTCCTGCTCAAAGGATTTGGTTGTTTGCGGGCCTGGAAGGAAGCTCTCGGTCGGCAACCCTTCGGAATAGATCACTTGATGGCGGTCAAACATGACGTGGACGTACTCGACCTCGCCGCCTTCACACACACGGATTGTGCGGTCGTTGACCAGATCACGGGCGGTCACCAGCACTTCGTCCTCACCGAACAGGACCTCGGCCAGCGCATCCTTGATCAAGACGCGGTGCAGCGGGGAAAGGCGCAACGCGCCATGCTGGCCCAAGGCATTCTCGGCAATCTCGACAGGGGCCATCTTGCCCACCGCAGGGACAACCCGCCGTCCGATCCATCGCACTGGCTGCAGCCCGTCGTCGCGGGTCATCACGAGGTCGTCCAACTGCAGGCTTTCCACGGGGCGCAGGCCATCGGCGGTCTCGATCATCGTACCGGCCACGAAACAGGGGATGGTTTCGACCGTGACGAAGCCGACATCTGTCTCAAGGACATTGCCGTTGGTGTCGACGCTCTGGACTTCATAGGTGAAACTTGAGACCTCAAAATCACTGTCCGTCGTGATGTCGAAGGTGCCATCCGCGTTGAGTTTGACCTTCTGCCCTGTCGGCAGGGTAATCTCTTGGCCCACGACAACCGGCTGCCCGTTGATATGCGTGATCTGAAGTGTGCCGGACGTATTGTTGATGTCGTTGCCCAGAACGTCGACGGTCTTCGTCACACCATCCTGCATCGTCACGTAGTCCTGTTCGGCCACCAGCATGGTCTGAACAGAATTTGCTCCAATCAGCACGTTGGAATCGTAGCTGCTGTCGCCGACATCCGCGATGCCAATCTTGATCGAGTTGACCGCATTGGGCGTCAACGGGATCGTCAGCGTCATCGTGATGGTGAAGCCGTCCATCTCGGTATTGAACTGATCCTGTGTGTTGTCGTTATACAGGTTAATGTTGTTGTTCTGGTTGACCGAGTTGATGGCCGTACCACTGGACGCAATCGACAGCGGCACATGCGTGCCGTTGATCCAGACCCCCACCATGTCGTTGTAGATGGAGTTGGTGTATTCAGGATATTCGTCAGACGAGAAGACGAACTGCATCGTCATCGTGTCCACATCCTGATCGGGGATGAAATCGACCGTCAGGAAAGACGCGTCATAGGTGCTTGTGCCCGCAATCGCGTCGAAATCGGAATCACCGTTCGCACCGCCGGAATTGACGCTGGTTTGTGTCGACAGGTTCGATTCAGTGCTGTTGTTGGTGAAACGCGTGGCGCTGCCGGTGGACAGGATGACGCCGGTATCGCTCGGCGTGACGTTGCCCGCGACAGCATCGCCGTTGGAATAAATGGCAGAGGAATAGCTGGACCCAGAATAGGACGCACCTGTCACGGTGACCCCGTTCCCGAAGATCGTTTCCGCCATCTGGAACGCTGACGCGCTGGTGTCATAGGTTAGTTCTGTACCGGCAACCATCTTCCCACCTTTTCCCTGGTGAGACACAACAGACTGTCTCCGCACTGCTATCGTGCCGAGATACCTATATCTTGTGGTCGACGTTGCGACCTATGGACCATTTGGGGTCCGCTCGATGTCTGCCCTGCCTCGGGTCTGCTTTATTAAGTCCATAGTATGTTAGCGGTCGGGTTTTTCAGTGAAATTCTGGGGGGTTACCTGCACGTCAGGCCCTTCCTGTGTCGGTCAGGACACAACCCATCCGTTTGCAATGAAACCCGTTCGGCGGTAACGCCAAGTAAAAACAGGAGAGTGCCATGCCCGTTGATCCCGTTGCCCTGACGGCCGATCTTATTCGTTGCCCTAGCGTCACCCCAATTGAGGGCGGGGCGCTGCAACTGCTCGACAAGCTCCTGTCGGATGCAGGGTTCGAGACGTGGCGCGTGGATCGCAATGGGACACCGAACCTCTATGCGCGCTGGGGGGCCAAGGGCGCCAACAAGTCCTTTGGGTTCAACGGCCACACGGATGTGGTGCCGGTCGGCGATGAAGACGCATGGACCGTCGATCCTTTCGGGGCCGAAATACGCGATGGCATTATGTACGGGCGCGGAGCCACGGACATGAAATCCGGCGTTGCGGCATTCGCGGCCGCTGCCGTTGATTTTGTCCAAGACACCCCGCCCGACGGTGCCGTGATCTTGGCGATCACCGGTGATGAGGAAGGCCCCTCGACAGACGGGACCATTGCCCTTCTCGATTGGATGCAGGCGCAGGGTGAGGCCTTGACCGCCTGTATCGTCGGCGAACCCACTTGTCCCAACGTCATGGGCGAGATGATCAAGGTGGGCCGTCGCGGTTCGTTGACGGCGCATTTCACCGTAACGGGCAAGCAGGGCCATTCCGCCTATCCCCACCGCGCGGTGAACCCCTTGCCCGCGATGGCGCGGTTGGTGGACCGCCTGGCCAGCCATGAGATGGATCAGGGCTCGGATCACTTCGATCCGTCAACGCTTGCCGTCGTGACCATCGACACCGGTAATCCGGCGACAAACGTCATCCCCGCCAGCTGCAAAGCCAGCGCAAACGTCCGGTTCAACGATCTGCACACCTCGGCCAGCGTTCTTGCGTGGATGCAAAGCGAAGTTGATGCGGTTGCGGCCGATTTCGGGGTCCGTATCGAAATGGCGCACCGCGTGTCCGGTGAAAGCTTCCTGACCCCGCCCGGGGCCTTGTCCGATTTGGTCAGCGCTGCGGTTGCAGCCGAAACGGGGATCACGCCCGAACTGTCCACAACCGGCGGCACATCAGACGCGCGGTTCGTCAAAGATCACTGTCCGGTGGTCGAATTCGGCCTTGTGGGGAAGACCATGCACCAGGTCGATGAATGCGTGCCGGTCGAACAGATCACAGAGCTCAAGGCGATCTACACCCGCATCCTGTGCGAGTACTTCGCCTGAGGGGGCGAACAAAATTCCGGAATTTTGTTGCCTGCCGCGCGGGAGTTTTCGGGTCAGAAGAAGAATGGACCTGCACCCCAGCCGCCTGTCGTGCTAGCTGGGGATCATGACACGTATCCCCTCCAAGGCCGAGATCCTCGATTGGATCGCCGAAAACCCCACGCAGACCGCCAAACGCGACATCGCGCGTGCGTTCGGCATCAAGGGCGCGCAGCGCATTGATCTCAAGCGGCTTCTTAAAGAACTAGAAGACGAAGGTCGGCTGACCAAGCGCAAATCGTCCTATCGCGATCCTGACAAATTGCCCCCTGTGTCCGTGCTTGAAGTCACAGGCCCCGATGCCGACGGCGATCTTTTTGCAAGACCGCTCGAATGGGCGGGCAGCGGACCTGCGCCGCGCATTCTGGTCAACCCGCGGGCGTCTGATCCGGCCTTGGGCGCGGGCGACCGCATTCTGGGTCGCCTGACCGAAGTTCACGAAGAAGACCACGCCTATACCGCGCGCCTCATCCGGCGGATCGGCACCAACCCGTTGCGAATCCTTGGCGTCTTCCGCGCCGGATCAGAGGGCGGCCGCATTCTGCCGGTCGACAAGGGATCCAACAAGGAATGGACCGTTGCGGCCGGTGCCACAGGCGGGGCCAAGGACGGCGAGTTGGTCGAGGCCGAACAGGCCGGCCCAAAGGGTCGGATGGGCCTGCCCAAGGCCCGCATCATCACTCGTCTGGGCGACCCGACCGAGCCGCGTGCGGTGTCCCTGATTGCCATTCATCAGCACGGCATCCCCGACCATTTCCCTGATGAGGTCATCGCAGAGGCCGACCGCGCCAAGCCCGCTGGCCTGAAGGGCCGCGAAGACCTGCGTCATCTACCGCTGGTCACGATCGACCCATGGGACGCCCGCGACCACGATGATGCCTGTTGCGCTATTCCTAACGATGATGGCGGCTTTGCCCTGTGGGTGGCCATCGCTGATGTCGCCCACTACGTAACACCCGGCTCCGCGCTGGACCGAGAGGCCCGCAAGCGCGGCAATTCCACCTATTTCCCTGACCGTGTGGTTCCGATGTTGCCGGACCGCCTGTCCGGCGATTTGTGTTCCTTGCACGAAGGGGTCCCGCGCGCGTGTATCGCCGTGGAAATGCAGGTCGATGGCGCGGGCAATATGACGTCGCACCGGTTCGTGCGCGGGCTGATGACCTCTCCCGCCTCGCTGAATTACGAGGAAGTGCAGGCGGCCATGGACGGCGACGTAAACGAAAAGGTCGCGCCGCTGCTCGATGACGTGATCCGCCCGCTTTACGACTGCTACGCCGCGCTGAAAAAGGCGCGGGCGGTCCGCCAGCCACTGGAACTTGACCTGCCTGAACGGCAGATTGTGCTCAATGACGACGGCCAAGTCACGGACGTCGCGTTCAAGGAACGGCTCGATGCGCACCGTCTGATCGAGGAATTCATGGTGCTGGCTAATGTGGCCGCCGCCGAAACCCTTATAGCCAAACGCACGCCCCTGCTGTTCCGCGTCCACGAAGAACCCTCCCAAGAAAAACTGGAGGCCCTGCGCGAAACCGCTGCCGCCTCGGGCCTGCAACTGGCCAAGGGACAGGTTCTCAAGACCGCACATCTGAACCGCTTGCTGGCGCAGGCCGAGGGCACGGAAAACGCCGAGCTGATCAACATTTCCACCCTGCGGTCGATGACGCAGGCCTATTACGGGCCCGACAACTTCGGCCATTTTGGTCTAGCACTAAAGGCCTACGCGCATTTCACCTCGCCCATCCGGCGCTATGCAGACCTGATCGTGCACCGTGCGCTGATCAAGGCCCATGGCTGGGGCAAGGACGGTCTGACGCCCGAAGATGAGGCCATGTTGGCGGACACGGCGCAGGCGATTTCGGACACCGAACGCCGGTCGATGATGGCGGAACGGGACACCACCGATCGCTACCTTGCCGCCTATTTGAACGACCGCATGGGTGCGGTGATGACGGGCCGGATCAGCGGCATCGCCAAATTCGGCGTCTTCGTCAAACTGGACGAAACCGGCGCGGATGGCCTCATCCCCATGCGCAATCTTGGCGCCGAATATTTCCACTACGACGCCGACAGCCAGACCCTCATGGGGTCGGACACGGGCACCGTGATCGGGCTGGGGCAACGGGCGACCGTGAAGCTGACCGAGGCGGTTCCGGTGACGGGTGGCTTGGTCGTGGAACTGGTTGATCTGGATGGTAAGGCCCTGCCCAAAGGCCCTGCGCGCGGGCGGGGCAAGCCGCCCAAGCGCAAGATGTCCAAGGGTAAGAAGAAAGCCGCCAAAACCGCCCGCAAGGTCAAACGCACGCGGCGCTAGGCGGGCACTAGAATGTCTGAGGCGTGCAGTCGCGGCCTTTCATGCAAGAGATTGCTTGCGCCTGTTGCGCCTGTGTTGGGTTGACGAACGCGGTCCCGAAACACGGCTCAACCGTCAGCAAGAAACCGTCCTCGCGTTGTTCGACGAAGGCCAGAACCTCACTGCCATCTGAGGTGAGCGATCCGCACCACGGACCCAGACAGGCGAACCGCAGCGTCACGTCCAAAGGCGGCGCATCGGTGAACCCGTCTCCGCTCAGGTACTTGCCCTCGAACTCTGACTCGACCTCAACCTCTCGGGGCGCATTGATGTCGCCTGTGTCGGCGGAGGGGACATCACCAAAATCAAAGGTGCCCAGTAGCACGACGTACAGCTCTTCCGCCTCGGACGCGCGCGTGAACGATGCAGCGACATCAGGCGGCAGGCAGGACAGGGCGGATGACTGGCTGGCAAGCACAGACATCATCACGGCAAGTGTAAATCGTTTCATCATCACAAACGGCTCCCGAATTCGTCTAGCACGGCGGCATAGACCTCTCTCTTGAATGGGACGATGCTCGCCAGCAGATCCTTGGCGGGCATCCACTTCCACTCGGAAAATTCCTGATGCTCCTGCACGATGTTGATCTGGTCATCCGTGCCTTTGAACCGCACCAGAACCCATTTCTGTTCCTGCCCGCGATAGCGGCCTTTCCAGATTTTTGGCACGATATCGTGGGGCAGGTCGTAAGGCAGCCAATTGGCGGTCTCGGCCTCGATCTCGACCAGATCGGGGGTGATGCCCGTTTCTTCCTGCAACTCCCGCAGGGCGGCTGTTGTCACGTCCTCACCAGGATCAATGCCGCCTTGGGGCATCTGCCACGCGTCCTTGAACCGGTCGACCCGCTGGCCCACGAAAACGCCACCCTCGGCGTTGACGATCATCAAACCCACGCAGGGCCGGTAGGGAAGTTTCTCAATCTCTTCAGGTGTCATTGCTTGTCCTTACAACAGCAAACGCCGCCAAAGGTTAACTTGGCGGCGCTTAGAATAAATAGGGGAAAGATCAGTCCTGCGACCCCAAGGCGTTCAGACCCTTGAGGATGTCGATGGCATAGGCCAGCTGGTAATCCTCTTCGCGCAGGGCGGCGGCATCTTCCGCGCGCAGGCGGTCTGCCTCGATCTGCTGGATCTCATCCTCGGTCAGGCTGTCGTTCTCAAGGCTGCCACGCAGGTCGGCCTCGGACCGGATGAAGCCTGTTTCTTCCTCCTCCGCTTCCGCATTGGGATCGCGGCGGGGCTGTTCGACGATGATGTCGGGGCTGATGCCCAAGGCCTGAATGGACCGGCCCGACGGCGTGTAATACCGCGCGGTGGTCAGACGCATGGCACTGTCCCCTCGCAGCGGCATGACCGTCTGTACGGAGCCTTTGCCGAAGGAATTGGTGCCAATGACAATCGCACGGCGATGATCCTGCAGCGCACCGGCCACAATCTCGGACGCAGAGGCAGAGCCGCCGTTGATCAGCACGACAATCGGCTTGCCCTCGGCCAGATCGCCCTCACGGGCGTTCCAACGCTGGCCGTCAGACGGGTTGCGCCCGCGTGTCGAGGTGATCTCGCCCGCATCAAGGAAGGCATCCGACACCGCAATCGCCTGGTTCAGCAAACCACCAGGGTTGTTGCGCAGGTCGATGACGAAACCGTTCACGTTCTCGATGCCGCCAGCCTCGGCCACTTGCTCGGCCAGCTGCTCCTCAAGGCTCGGGTAGGTCTGGTCGCTGAATGTCACGACACGCAGTACGACCGTCTCGCCCTCAACACGGCTGCGCACCGCTGTCAGCTTGATCGTATCGCGAATGATCGACACCTCGAACGGGTCGACACCTTCGCGCACGACGGTGATGACAATTTCCGACCCGACAGGGCCGCGCATCAACTCAACCGCTTCGTCGAGCGTCAGACCCAACAAGTTCTCACCATCCACGGCCGTGATGAAATCTCCCGCCTCGATGCCCGCCTCAGCGGCAGGCGTCCCGTCGATGGGGGAGACGACCTTCACAAAGCCTTCTTCCTGCGTGACCTCGATGCCGAGGCCCCCAAATTCGCCACGGGTCTGCTCGCGCATATCAGCCGCATCTTCGGGCGACAGGTAGCTGGAATGCGGATCAAGCGAGGTCAGCATCCCGTCAATCGCAGCCTCGATCAGCGCACTTTCGTCGACCTCTTCGACGTATTGGGCGCGGATTCGTTCGAAAATGTCCCCGAACAGATCAAGCTGCTCGTATACGCTTGCGTTGTTCGTGGCCTCTTGGGCGATCAGCGGACCTGCGACCTGTGTCGTCGCCACCGCCCCCAGCAAGATGCCGCCCGTCGCGGCCATCGCAAATTTCTTCATCTACTCAATCCCATCAGCTTAATGTTCTCCGCGCCCTCGCGCCTATGGCAGCACGAACCACTCGGCGGGGTTCACGGCACTCTGCCTGTCTCTGACCTCAAGATAAAGCGTTTCACTGCGCGTTTCGGCGAAACCCTGCGCGCTTTCGGTCAAAATCCCTTGAGCGCCCGTGACCTCGCCGCCCATCAGCCCCACAGGCGTGCCGTCCGGTATGATCTGACCGGCCTCTCCGAACACCTCTGCAAGGCCCGCAATGACCCACAGCACCTCTGTCGCAGGTTCAAGAACGATCACGTTCCCGTAGTCCAGCAAGGGCCCCGCATAGCGGATCGTGGCGGACACAGGCGTCGTCACAAGCGCGCGGGGCCGTGTGGCAATCAAAACACCCGGCCTTGCGATACCTGCTGCATCCGGTTCCTCGAACGCGCGAATCACGCGTCCGTCCACTGGCAAAGGAATGGCACCCTTGATGGTGCTGGCATCCGGCCCCGATGTCGCGTTCGCCTCCGCCAATCCACTGGCAAAGGCCGCCAGTGTCTCGGACCCTGCCAACAGCAGGGCGGTCTGTACGGGATCATCCGCAAAACGGCGCGGCAGATCGGTGCGGTCGGCGATCGCATCGCTGAGGGCTGCCCGTGCCATCTGTGCCCCCGCCAGACCGTCCTCCAGAACCGACAAGGCGTCAGTCTGAAGGCTTTGCAACACCGCCAGTTCGTCCAGTTGCGTGCGCAGGGCCGTCACCTTGTCCTGCAAGGCGGGTGTGACGTCCGCCAACATCATACCGGACCGTGCCGTGCCCGTCGGGCCACTGGGATGGAGCAGCAGGATCGGCGCAGGCGCGCGCCCCATCGTTTGCAACACGCCCAACAGGCGCGCCACCTCTTCCGACCGCGCCTCCAGATCCGCCTCCAGTGTCCGCTGCCGGATGGCCGCCCGTCGTAGCCCGTCGCGCAAGGCGGCCAGCCCGTCCTCATAGGCCTGAACCGTCTCTGTCAGGGCCGAAACACGATCCGAACGTGTGGAAGCTGCATCAAGCGCAAGGCGGGCATCGCTTAGCCGGACGGCGGCGCGTTCGGCATCCTCGGCAGGGGTCTGAGATGCCGCACTCCCTGCCGCCAGAAACGCTATGACCGCCAGCCACCTCATGCGATAAGGCTGACCCCCGTCATCTCGTCGGGTTTGGCGATGTTCATCAGGTCCAGAAGCGTCGGCGCAAGGTCCGCAAGCCGCCCGTTCTGCAGTTTGGCGCCATCCGGACCACCGACCAGTGCCACCGGCACCGGATTGATCGTATGCGCCGTGTGCGGGCCGCCCGTCTCCGGATCAATCATGGTCTCGCAGTTGCCGTGGTCTGCCGTGACGATCATCGTGCCGCCGGCTGCCTCCAAAGCCTCCAACACACGGCCAAGACCTGCGTCCACGGCCTCACATGCGGCAATCGCGGCGTCCAGATCGCCGGTGTGCCCGACCATATCGGGGTTCGCGTAGTTGCAGACGATCAGGTCATAGCCGCCTTTGATGGCCCCGACGAAGGCATCGGTCACTTCCGCCGCAGACATCTCGGGCTGCAAATCATAGGTCGCGACCTTGGGCGAGGGCGCCATGTAGCGGTCCTCGCCGTTCTCAGGCGCTTCGACACCGCCGTTCAGAAAGAACGTCACATGAGGGTACTTCTCGGTCTCGGCCACACGGAACTGCCGCAGCCCCTGTTTGGCGACCCAAGCGCCCAGCGTGTTGTGGATGTCCTGCTTGGGATAGCAGGTCGTCATGTATTCATTATGAGCTGTCGAATAATCGACCATCCCGAGCAGCGCCAAATCCGGCCGCTTGCTGTCCTCAAACCCGTCAAAATCAGGCGCACCCATCGCCGCCAAAATCTCCCGAGCCCGATCCGCGCGGAAGTTCAGACAGAACACACCGTCGCCATCCGCCATGCCGCCATAGCCGTCCAGCACAGTGGCAGGCACAAACTCGTCTGTGACCTCCTCAGCATAAGCCGCTTCGATCACGGACACCGCATCGTTCCCTGTTGGCCCGTCCCCATGCACCATGGCGCGATAGGCGGTCTCGACCCGTTCCCAGCGGTTGTCGCGGTCCATGGCGTAGTAGCGTCCCGTGACGGTCCCAAGCCGAACACCCTCGGGCAGCTTGCCCATCAAACCGGCTACAAACTCAGCCCCCGACTTCGGCGCTACATCCCGCCCATCCGTAATCGCGTGAAAAACAACCGGAACACCGCGCCCTGCGACGGCCTTCAACGCCGCCTCGATGTGCACCACATGCCCGTGCACGCCGCCATCACTGACCAGCCCCATGATATGCGCCGTGCCGCCACGGGCGGCCAGCCCGTCGCACCACGCGACCAAAGCGTCATTCTCAAAAAACGACCCGTCCTCAATGGCCAGATCAATCGCGCCAAGGTCCATCGCCACAACGCGGCCTGCACCAATGTTCGTGTGGCCCACCTCTGAATTGCCCATCTGCCCCTTGGGCAGGCCGACATCCGGCCCGTGCGTGATCAGCTCTGCCACGGGCCCCTGCATGATCCGGTCAAAGTTCGGCACTTTCGCCAACACAGGCGCATTGCCGGTGGCTCCGGCGCGCTTGCCCCACCCATCCAGAATACAAAGAACAACAGGTTTGGGTGCGGTCATCATCTCATCTCCAAAAACTATACGCGCCTCTTAGCGCAGCGTTGCAGTGGCGTGAACCGCTCCTGCCTTCATCTTGGCAAAAACAACTCAACCCCTACACCCGATGATAGGGCGATCCCGCTAGAATAGACGCCGCACGGTACAGCTGCTCGGCCAACATCACCCGCACCAGCATGTGCGGCCAGACCATCTTGCCGAACGACAGACTGGCATCCGCCTTAGCCCGCAGGCTGGGATCAATGCCATCCGCACCGCCAATGATAAACGCCAGATCAGACCGTCCATCATCCCGCCAACGCGCCACGTCCGCCGCAAACTCGGGCGAGCTGCGCAACTTGCCGCGTTCATCCAAAGCGATGACAGCCGCCCCGGCTGGAAGAGCGCGCTCCAACAGCCCCGCCTCAGCCGCCATACCTGCGCCTTTGGCGTCCACCTCGCGCACATCAACAGGGCCAAGCCCAAGCGCGCGGCCCGTCCGGTCAAACCGTGTCAGGTAATCATCAATCAAATCACGTTCAGGGCCAGCTCGGAGGCGGCCCACAACGCAAAGGGTAACCCTCATCGATCTGCTTTCGCAGCCTCTTCGGGATCAAGCCACATCTTTTCCAGCTGATAGAACTCGCGCACTTCAGGGCGGAAGATATGGACCACAACGTCGCCCGTATCGATCAACACCCAATCGCCCGTGGACTTGCCCTCAACCTTGCTCAGAATGCCGAAGGTTTGCTTCAGACGGTCCGTCAGCTTTTCAGCCATGGACGACACCTGCCGCGAGGACCGGCCGGATGCGATCACCATGTAATCGCCCATCTCAGACTTGCCGCGCAGATCAATTTGCACGACCTCTTCGGCTTTATCATCATCAAGGGATTTCAGAACGGCGGCCAGCGTATCCGCCGGATTGGCAGAGCGCGTCGTCATCTCGGCGCCCGTTTCGGCAGATGTGTCTGCCTGAGTGGAAAAAGACAGTGCATTGTCCTCCTGAATATGCGTCGCCAAAACCCCGGCGCTGGGCCTACCTCAAGGTAACAAGGCGATTGCCCCTTTTCAACACTCGCGACGCAAGGTCTGGCCGATCGGCAACACCTGCCACGTGATGAATGCACATTCGAATGTGCGGCGCCTAGTCGATCGCCTTGGTCCCCAATTCCGACCCCTCCAGCACTTTCACCTCGCGCTGTGGGAACGGGATACTGATGCCGTTCTCGTGGAAGGCATCCCAAAGGGCCAGATAAACGTTGCCGCGAATGTTGGTCAGCCCGCCGGTCGGGTCCTTGATCCAGAACCGCAAGATGTAGTCCACACTGCTGTCGCCAAACCCCACGATGTGACAAACCGGCGGGCGGATATCGAGGACACGGTCAACGCTTTTGGCAGCATCAATCGCCAGTTTGCGGACGGCGTGCGGGTCGTCGCCATAGGCTGTGCCGAAATAGATATCCAGCCGGACGAAATCGTTTGAATGGGACCAGTTGACCACCTGAGTGGTGATCAGATCTTCGTTCGGGATCAGGTATTCGCGCCCATCCCGTGTGGTGATGCTGACGTAGCGCGCACCAAGACTGTTGATCCAGCCAAAGGTTTCCCCAACGCTGATCACGTCCCCAGGTTTGATCGACTTATCCAGCAGAATGATGATGCCGGACACAAGGTTCGACACGACCTTTTGGAGACCGAAACCAAGGCCCACACCAATGGCACCGGACAGCACCGCAAGCCCCGTCAGGTCAAACCCGACGGCCCGAAGGCCAATGAAAAAGGCAGCACCATAAAGCAGTACCTGCAGGAATTTGACCACAAGGACCCGCATCGAGGGGCTGATGTCTTCGTTCCGCTGAATGCGCGCAGATGTCGTTTGCGACAGGAACCTTGCGACAAAGAAGAAGAGGCCCAAGATGAACACGGCCTGCAGGATCAGCCAGACGGAGATGCGCGTCTCGCCCAACTCGATTGCGATGGAATCAAGCAGGGTTTCCGCCTCGTCCGTGATGCCGACAACGCTCAGCGTGACGTAGATCCACGCGCCGTAGCGGACGACCTGCCGCAGGAAGGGGTTGCCGATCAGGCGCGTCGCAAAGGCCACGAACAGCCATGCCGTCGCCAGCGTCGCGATCACGCCCAGCAGATAGGACCGCGACGGCCACGTGATTTCACGCATGACAAAGACCGTCGCCCAGATGAGAGCCACAAAGATGATCCCGCCGAGCCGTTTGTGCACCACCAACGCCAGTCGGAGCCGCCATTTTGCCCAGCCCTCACGGGTCCGGAGCCATTCATGCAAGCGCGGGGCCAGCCCCCTGCGCAACAGGTGGGCGGCGACAAACAGGCCAAGGGCAATCAGCACCTGATAGGCGTTCCACGGCCGGAACAGCGACTCCGCGAAGGTCAGGCCCTGCGTGAACAGGGATTGGCCGACTTCTGTAATCTCGTTCAGCGCGGTTTCCGGCAAGGGTTGGCCGTCGGGCCCCAAGGCGGGTTCTGGTTGTTCTGCTTCCGTGGAACTGCTGTGCTCTGCCATGAGGGAATCCTTGCACGGACCCGCGGCCCCTTCAAGCGAATGCGCAGCCTAGCCGTCCGGAGACCAAAGCGCGGTGTCGGGATGGAACTGTGACCACGCAAACCAGAAGGCCTGATGGCTGCCGATATCCGCGCCATCGGCCCCCACAGCGCGGATGCCGCCCGCATCCAGCTCCAGCCGCACGTCTTCATAAGCAATGGTTGCCCCGCTGCGCAGGGCCAGAAGCGCCGTGGCGCGGGGGAAGGCCACGGGCTCCCCCTCTGCCGTAATCGCCCCGATCACGTCCTCTTGCACCGGCAGGCGCGGATCGACGTCGCCCACAGGAAAGATCGGCCCGTTGGCGTCACGCCCGTTGCGGAAGTCGAAATCGCGGCCAAGTGCTAACTCTTCGATCAAAACGGTCGTCTGCGGATACTGCGCCTTCCACGTACCCCAATCGGTCGTGATGACTGTCGCCTGTTCCAACTGGACGCCAGCCTCGGCCAATGGCCCCGTGACGGCGTGGCCAAGAAACGTATCGAAAATGGAGAACGTATTTACGTCATACATCACCTTGTTGGACCGGATCAGCAGACCGGATGTCCGCAATACCGGCCGTTCGTCCGCGCCCTCAACATCATCGGTGAAATAGGCCTGCGCTGCACCACACAGCGTGCAATACGGGATGCCCAGATCGCGCCCGCCCAGCGTGTCGTTCACCATCTCGCGCACTTCCATAATCTGGCGCGGATAGGCGCGGGCCTCTCCGTTGATGACGATGCCAAAGACGATATCGTCGTCCTCAAGCCAAGCACCCTCAGCCTCCACGACCTCGGGGTTGTCGACCGCCGGAATGCAATTGCACAGCGCGTCCGTCTCGTCATAGGGGCGGTCATCAATCAGCACGCCACCCCAGCTGACCATCCGCCAGTCGATCTCGCCTTCGACAAAAATTCGGTCCCAGCCCGGCACAAAATGAGTGAAGATCGCCCGCTTGTGGTCGAGGTAGCCAGGGTAGGCGGGAATATCCCAAGCAATCAAATGATCGGTGATCGCATGCCACCGCTGCGGGCCGTCAAACTCGATCCCCAGCAACTCGGCTCCTGTCTGCGCCAAGGCATCGTCAAACGTCCGCTGCCACGTGAACCGCATCATGTCCGCCACGATCCACGCCAATCGCGGATCGCCTGACAACCGCACCTGTTCCAGCGCCAGCGACTGCTGGTTCCCCCATTCGCCCCGCGCCAGACTATCCACAAAAACGACCTGCAACGCCTCTTCAATTTCAGCACCAACGGCCCCTTCAGACACGCTTGGGGGTTGCCCGAACTCCTGCGCCACATAGTCGGGAATGGGCGAGGCCTCTTGCGCAGCGGCGGGCAGGGCCGTCGACAGGGCCAAGGCAGCAATCAGGGTCAGGGCAGGGCGGATGGACATGGGCGTTCCTTTCGTGGGTTGCGCCACTGTCCTGCGACCGCCTGTTTCGCGCCAATCACGATACCTCAGATTTCGGTGATTACGATCCTGACTGACGGCCATAGCGCCGCCCCTTGCGAACAGATCACCATCGGGGCACGGTCAGATGCGGAGGGCCCCATGAAACTCGAATTTCATCACATCAATTTCGTCGCCGATGACGTCGACCGCCTGCATGATTTCTACACGCAGGTCCTCGGCCTCGATGATATCCCGCAAAGCAATTTCCCTCGGACCGAGGCCAGCGGCTCCGCAGGCTACAGCGGCAACATCCGCTTCGCGACCGAAGGATCGATGCAAATGCATCTGGCGGAACGCAACCTCGACACGGCCTTCCACAACGGCCAAGTGATCAACCCCGTCTCGCGCGGCCACATCGCCTTTCGCACCGATGATCTGGACGCCTTCCTCGCCACCCTAGACGCCCGTGGCATCCCTTATTCAGATTACGGAACAGCCTTCGCCAAGGAATGGCGGCAGGTCTTCTTCCACGACCCCGAAGGAAACGTCATCGAAGTCCACCAAGAGGTGAAAGACTGACGACGGTGCCAGACCGGTCACTCCAGCACAAACGACACCTCATTCCGCCGCGCCCATGGGGCCGTGAACGGGTCGTCGTAG
>JAHDFG010000021.1 GCA_020628265.1 Pseudooctadecabacter sp.
GCTGGTACCGGTACCGCCAGCGGCCCGAGAAAGACGGCTCCTCCAACAGCACGAAGGGCATCAGTTTCGATGACTTCGTCAACGAATACGCCAAGGGCTCACCGGCCCATTGGGCCCATGTCGGCAGCCCTGAAAAGTTCCTGCGCCGCGGCAGCGGAGAGATCATCATCGACCACCTGTTCCAGTACGAACAGTTCGATAAACTCGTCTCGTTCTTCGAGGACCGGCTGGGGATCGAGATTGAGCTGAAACAACGCAATGTCTCCCCCGACGGTGATCTGACCCTGTCCGAGAAGACCGAGGCCAAGCTGATGCGCAAGCGGCCCGAGATGTATTCGGATTGGGAACTGGCGCGGCGCTAGAAGAACAGCTGTAGCCCTGTCAGGGACACGACGAGGAACAGGATCGTCATCACCCCGCCAGACTTTACGAAATCCACAACGCGGTAGCCTGCGGGCCCCATGATCAGGGCGTTCACCTGATGGGTCGGGATCAGGAACGAGTTCGAGGTCGAAATCGCGACCGTCAGCGCAAAGATCGCAGGATCGCCCCCAGCCGACACCGCAATCGATACAGCCAGTGGCACCAGTAGCACCGTTGCACCTACGTTCGACATCACCAGCGTGAAGGCCGTGGCAAGGACAGCCAGCCCCGCCTGCAACGACCAGATTGGCCAGCCGTCCAGCAAGGTCAGCACATGGCCCGCGATCCACGCCGCCGTACCAGTATTCTGGACGGCCTGCCCCAACGGGATAAGCGAGGCCAAGAGGAACACGGTGCTCCAGCTGACGGCCTCATAGGCCTCATCAATCGACAGCACGCGCGACAGCACCATGCCGATGGCCCCAGCCAGCAACGCGAGTGACAGGCGGACATCGGTGAACAGGATCAGGAAAAGGGCCAGCAGGAAGAATGCAAGCGCCCAGCCGACCTTGTGGGGGCGCAGTTCTTCTTGCGGGAAGTCAGAGGTCACGACGACGAAGTCACGGTCGGATTTCAACCGCGTGAGCCTGTCCCATTGGACGTGGACAACCGCCGTGTCGCCGGCCTGAAACGGTACCTGTCCGATGTGCGTAGCGACGTGATCCTCGGTCTCGACATGGCTCAGGGTCTCTTCGCCACGGTGGATGGCAAGCAATGACAGACCGTGGGTGGACCGCAAGCGCAGATCGATGGGCGTTTGACCGATCACAGAGGACCCCGGCGGGATCACGATTTCGGCCACACCGGACTGGGTCGGCGCGAAATCATCGGCAAAGACATCTAATTGGGGCAGGATCTCCAGCCCGTAGGGTTTGGCGAATTCATCTTCCACCACACGGCGCAGGCCCAGCACGGCAAGGCGTGCGGGGCATTCAATCGTCGTGTCCGCCATGGGCGCGATGACCTTGTGGCCGCGATAGGACGTACCAAGGATGTACATATGGTGCGCGACCATCATGTCCGACAACGTATGCCCCGTCAGGATTGAGCCAGGCGGCACACGAACCTCGAACATATCGGCGCGTAGCCCATAGGTGTTTTCGATAAAGGCCTGCATGGACCGACCAGAGCCCCCGTCGGCCCCGCGGTCCCGTTGGGTCGGCAGGACCCAGCGGCCGAAGATCACGAAATAGAGGATGCCGGTGAGTACCAGCATCAGTCCGACCGGTGTGACCGAAAACAGCCCAAAGGGTTCCATCTGCTGCGCCTCGGGCAGCATCGCATTCGACGACAACACAAGATCATTGAGCAGGATCAACGGGGACGAGCCAACCATCGTAATTGTGCCGCCAAGGATCGCACAAAAGCCCATGGGCATGGCCAGACGGCTCATCGGGATGGACGTCCGGGCGGAAATCCGGCTGATCACAGGAAGGAACAACGCGGCCGCACCGACGTTCTGCATGAAAGAAGAGATGACACCCACAACGCCGGAGACAATCGGAATGATCCGGCCCTCGGTCGTCCCGCCGCGTTTCAGGATCAGGGCCGCCACCTTGGACATCAGCCCCGTCTTGTCGAGGCCGCCGCCAATGATCATCACAGCAATGATCGACATAACCGCGTTTGACGAAAAGCCAGTGAAGAGTTGCGCAGGGTCCGCCAGATTGCCCAATCCGGGCAAATAGCTGAGCGCACCCAACAAGACCATCACGAGGACTGCGGCTATATCAATGCGGATGATTTCGGAAACAAAAAGCCCGACCGTGAGGGCCAGCAGCGCAAGCACCACCGCCATCTCATATGTCAAAGCCATTGATTCCATGGCCCCCCCCTTCGTATCGCAGTGTACCCAAGACGGCCCCCAATGATACGGCCAATCGGACGACGTGTTTAAGGCCACCTTTGCTTTCAAGGGGCAGACCACATGCAGACACCCTGCCCGGCTGAGACCTGCCACGAAAGAAAGGGGCACAGCAGCACAAGGCAACCAACGAAGAATGGAGGGAAGTGGCGGACAGGAAGGGATTCGAACCCTCGAGACGGTTTCCCGCCTACGCACTTTCCAGGCGCGCGCCTTCGACCACTCGGCCACCTGTCCGAGGCGGGGTCTACCCGTGTTGGGGGGCGGGGTGCAAGAGGATAATGCAGTTTTTTCGCACGGCTTTTTCGCACAGCCCGTGATCCAAATGCGCCGCTGGCGCGGCCCTTGATTTTTTGTCAGCGGGTGGCGGATCTCGGCGCGAGCATTCGGGCTGCGCGCACAAAGGCATCCCGACCCTCCGGGGGGAGTTTTAGGGTCAGAAGAAGATCAGCCTTTGTGGTGGCGCGCCGCGAGGAGGAACGCCAGTCCCAGAGCAACCTCGATCCCTGCTGCGACCAGCAACGCCTCTTTGTAGGGACCGGTGGTAAAGTGGAAGACGCCTGTCGCGGCCACGCCAAACCACACCAGCCCGACCAAAGTGGCAAATCGGGCGGCAAAAGGGCCTGGCTGCATGTCTCGCATCAAAAGCAACAGACCTCCGACGCCGATAGTGACAGGGGCCAACCGCTGGGCGGGGAAATCCATCGCGGGGCTGTAAGCGGTGGTATAGAGTGACAGGTAGACCGCCGGCGCAACCAGCAGCAGGATGCCCAGAGCGATGGCGAAGAGCCCCGTGGCGGTAAACAACGCTTTGTACATGATCAGCCCTCCAGATGCAGGTAGACGCGGCGGTTCTGCTTGCCCTTCTTTTCAATCTTGCCCAACCGGACGCGCCCGATCTCAGCGGTGAAGCGCACGTGCGTGCCGCCGCAGGGTTGCAGATCGGCTGTGTTCTCGCCCTCGCCAATGCGGACCAGCCGGATCTTGCCCGCGCCCTTGGGCGGGGCGACGGACATGGTTTTCACAAGGCCGGGGTTGGCCGCAAGTTCCGCATCCGTGATCCATTCGGTCGTCACTTCGAAATCGCAATCGATCAGCTTGTTCAACGTCTCTTCCAGAGCGGCCTTGTCTTCGGGTGCGTCGGGCATATCGAAATCGAGCCGTCCTTTGTCAGGACTGATTGAACCGCCCGTCACCGGCAGAGGAATGACGACAGATAGGAGATGAAGGGCCGTGTGCACCCGCATATGCCGGTGGCGACGTTCCCAGTTGATGGATTGTTTGACCCGTGCGCCCACGGGCGGCAGGGGGTTGGGTTCCGCCGGAACGAGGATCAGGCTGCCGCCCTCCCCTTTGACAGTGGTCGCAATCTCGATCGCGCCGCCGTTCCAGGACAATGTGCCGCTGTCCCCGGGCTGGCCACCGCTGGTGGCATAGAAAATCGTCTGGTCCAGCACGATGCCGCCTTCGTCCGTGACGGCAAAAACCTCGGCCTCGGCGTCGCGCAAGTAGGCGTCGTCGATGAACATTTGCTTGGTCATGTTGCGCTGTCCTTATCATCCGCGTCTGGCGCAGGATTGGCGGACCCAGCCGCATCGCGCAAGGTTTCCGGATTGCGCAGCCAGACATCCCGTTGCGCAAAGGGAATTTCGATCCCTGCTTCGGCGAAGCGTTTATTGATCTGGTGGTTCATGTCCGAATGCACTGCCATCACCCAATTCACATCCCGCAAGATCGCACGGATTTCGAAATCCAGACTGTCCGCGCCAAAGCCGCGGAAGAGGACTCCGGGCGCCGGATTCATCAGCACCATGGGGTGGCTTTCTGCGATGTCTTTCAGGATTTCCGTGACCTTGTCGGTGTCGGTGCCATAGGCCACTCCGACCGGAACAATCACACGGCCGACACTGTTGCCTCGGGTCCAGTTCGTCACCTGACCGCTCACCAAATCGGCGTTGGGGATAATCACATCCGTGCGGTCGAAGGTCTCGATCCGGGTGGAGCGGACCGAAATACCGCGCACGTAGCCCATCCGGTCGCCCACCTCGATCCAGTCGCCTTCGCTGATGGGCCGTTCGATCAGCAGGATGATCCCCGCCACAAAGTTGCTGACGATGTTTTGCAGGCCAAAGCCGATGCCGACGGACAAAGCGCCCGCAACGATGGCAAGGCCGCTGAGGTCAATGCCGGCCATCGTAATCGCGATGATCGCGGCAACGAAAATCCCGACGTAGCCAAGACCCGCCACAATGGCGTTCTGTGCGCCCAGATCAAGGTTGGTGCGCGGCAGCACCGTCGTGCGCAGTGCGGCCTGAAACAGTCGCGTGACCGTGTAGCCGACAACAAAGATGACGGCGAACAGCAAGAAGGACGTCGGTGAGATACGGGTCTCGCCCACTGCGAACCCTTCTTGAAAACGGGTCCAGAGTTCGGTCAGGTCCGTCAGCTGCGCGCCCCAGATAATGGCCAGAACGGGCAACGACAAAGCGACGAGCAAGAAGCCGATCAGAACCGGCATAAGGGCGTCCTGCGCCCCATTCTCGGATTTGGACAACAGCGTATAGGTGTCCACAGACAGCCGCTGCAACAACAGCAGCAGGCCCAGCAGGTAGAGCGTATTGGCCGCGGGAAAGACCAGCGCGTCAATGGCATATGCATAGCCGATCGCGGCAGCCACAACCCCGATCACAGCTGCCATTTTCAGCCCGATACTCAGAAAACCGCGCAGGGTTTGACGGAAGGAACGTGGCGCGTCCTCTTCCTCGTCCGTGCGGACCCGCCGTAGGCTGTGTCCCAACCAATAAAGCACCCAAGCAAGGGCGGCCCCCAACGGGAACAGCAGGACGGATTGGGACACGGCCGACAAACCGTTCGTGGTCGCAAAGAGCTGCCCGAATGCGAACGCCGCCTGCGCATAGCCCAAAAGAACAAACTGCCGGTGGGCTTTCGTTGACACTTCGGTCGAAAGGCCCAGTGGGTGATCATCGACCTCAACGCGGGGGAGCAAAAGGCCAGCCAGCCAGTGCGCAAGGATCGGGAAAAGGCCGATCTGTGGCAAGGCCTCGATCAGGGTTGTCAAACGACGTCCCGCCATCCCTGTCAGCAACAGCGCCTGAGAGAGGGCTGCAAGACCCAGAACCGGAAGGATCACCTGTCCAAGGGAGAGCACGAAACGGACAACGCCCTGCCCTCGTTGTGTCCGCGCCTCAAGGGCGGTGCCCAAACGCCGGATCCACGACCGGCCCCGCAAAACAAGGACCATTGCAACGGCCAGCAGTGCAAGAATTGCAGGCAACCTGTCGTTAAAGGACGCCCAGCGGCTGGGGTTGTTCGTCTGTTCCAAAACCTCGCTGCGCACAGCGCGGATGGCGTCACTGACACCACTTAGCGCCCCGCCCCATCCCGTCGGGTTCAACGGCGACTGGGAGCGTTCGGCATATTGTTCCGCCTGCCGATCCCGTATCAGGTTGTCAATTTCCCCAATCAAACCGTTCGCTTGCGTATGAGCTTCGGCGGCAAGGATCGCAGGCGCCTGCAGCTGGTCCAGTTCGGCATTCAGATTGGTACGTCGGGCGGCGACCCGCAGATCTTCCTCACCGCTGTCGGGAACGGGGCCAAGGGCGGCGATTTGGGCGGTTAACGTCGCAATCCGGTCTGCGTTCACGGATTCACGATCAAGGAAAATGTCGCGCCAATCGGCCAGCTCACTTCGAAGGTCAGCAAAAACAGCGTTGGAGGCTCGACCGGACTGAAGCGCCGCAGTGACGCGGGTTGCAAAAGCCTCCCATTCCTCTTGATCCTCAAAGACAGGTGGCAAGGCTTCAGCCTTGGCCAGTTCCTCTTGCGTAAGGGGCTCGGCCGCGGTGCCGTCGCCCTGCCCGCTTGTGTCCGCGCTGGCATCACCGCCTGTGACGGTATCGACGATCGTGCTGTCGGTTTGCGCCCAAAGCGGCGCCGCCGCCATGAGCAGGCCAACCAGCGCCAACCGTGACAACAATTGCATCACACGTCTTCCATAACGGACGGGATTTCACGCGGCTCCTTGTCCAGCCACGCGGGCACAGGCAGACCCTTTTCGCGCAGGAATTCCGGATTAAAGAGTTTGGACTGATAGCGTGTGCCGTAGTCACACAGGATCGTCACAATCGTATGTCCCGGCCCCAATTCACGGGCAAGTCGAACAGCACCCGCGATATTTACACCGCTGGACCCACCCAGACACAGGCCCTCGTCTGCCAGAAGATCGAAAACGTAGGGCAAGGCCTCTGCATCGTGGATGTTATAGGCGTAGTCCGGCTTCAGACCTTCAAGGTTCTTGGTGATGCGTACCTGCCCGATGCCTTCGTTGATCGACCCGCCTTCGGTCATCGTCAACTCACCCTTGGTGTAGTAATTGAAAAGGGCCGCGCCGTCGGGATCAGCCAGACCGATCTTGACGCCCTTGGGCTGAAGAACCTGCGCCACACCGGCGAGCGTGCCGCCAGATCCCACAGCGCAGATAAAACCGTCAACCTTGCCGCCGGTCTGTTCCCAAATCTCGGGTCCTGTTGTTTCAATATGGGCCTGACGGTTGGCCACGTTGTCAAACTGGTTGGCCCAGATGACGCCCTCGTTTGTTGTCCGTGCCAACTCGTTGGCCAGCCGCTCGGAATAGCGCACGAAGTTGTTTGGGTTGCGATAAGGCGCTGCCGGAACCTGCACCAGTTCCGCACCGGCCAGCCGCAGCATCTCTTTCTTTTCTTCGCTTTGGGTTTCGGGGATCACGATCACCGTCTTGAACCCCATGGACGCACCCACCAGGGCGAGGCCAATGCCGGTGTTGCCTGCAGTTCCTTCGACGATCGTCCCACCGGGTTTGAGCAATCCCTTCTCGACTGCATCCTTGATGATGAACAGCGCGGCACGGTCCTTTACAGACTGGCCGGGGTTCATGAATTCAGCCTTGCCCAAAATCTCGCAGCCGGTGGCTTCGGACACGGCGCGCAAACGGATCAGGGGCGTGTTGCCCACAGCCTCGGCAAGGTCGGATCGGATCGTCATGGTGGTTGCCTTTCCCATAGTCGCCTCAGGTGTAGGGGAGTGCTGGGAAACCTTCAACCAAATCAGTGCCTGAACAGGTCAGGCATTGGGACGCAGGGAAGCGCGGTTTCGGGCCAGCCAGTGACCGGCAACAATAAGGGGCAACAACCGGAAATCGCCCTGATTGAGTGAACGGTCGAAATCCTCCCATTCCATCACATGGCTGCGGATATCTTCGGCCTCTTCGGCCTCTCCGCCCAAACCCGCGATGTCGTCTGGCAAGCTGCACAGGCCCAGAAAAACAAAGAAATGTTCGGTTGTGGTCCCCGGACTAGGATAGGCAGCAGAAATAGTGCGCAGCTCGCTCAACACCACGCCGGCCTCTTCCTCGGCCTCCCTGCGGGCGGCATCCTCGGGCTCTTCGCCTGGATCAATCCGCCCCGCGATGGGCTCGACCGTCCACGGGTTCGGATCGCCGCGCAAGAACGCCCCAGGCCGGAACTGTTCCACCAGCAAGACGCGGTCCCGAACCGGATCGTATGGGAGCACAATGGCGCAATCGACACCGACAAAAACGGCGCGATTCACAGGATCGGACATGGACCCGTCAAACTTGCGGAACCGCAGATCGAGCTCCTCGACGTTAAAGAACCCTTCGTACCTCTTGCGGGCCTGAAGCACATGCACATCGTCTCGGCCCATATCTCCGCGACCATGGCTTTGCTTGGCGCGCATGCGGGACGCCGCCCGTGCCATCATCTGCCCGTAGCGCGCGCCCATCTCGGTCGCCGGAACGTGACCATAGGAGGACATAGCCTCAGCCGCGGTCAGGGTCGTCAGTTCGCCGTAGGTCGCGATCCAGTGTTCGCGGTCCCATGGTCTGGATGGTGTCCAGCGCCCTTCCGGCGGCATATAGGCCGTCACCTCAAGTGACATCTGGTTCTCATCCAGCACCGCAAAGGCCACGCGATCATAGCCGAAGGCCGTCTCGTAGTAGTCAAGCCGCGCGACAGCTTCGGCATCCAGCCCCTTTAGCAGGATACCTTCAGCCACCCCGTCAGGATCCTCATGCATCATGGGAAAGACCTGCCCCGTGACGCGGCTCACCCGATAGCCCGGTCGCACGGCCCAGCTGATTTTGTCTGTAATTTGCATATCCCCGCTCACTTCCTTCAGAAGCGGGATGTGCAACAAGGTGCCGAATATGAAGATATCCATCAGCTGAACCTGCGCCCGAAAAACTCCGTCACAAGCCCTGCCCCGATGCCGCCGACCAGAAGTGTCACAATGATATCCTGTGTAGCCATCATTGATCCATGCTCCACGAACATCGCAAAAACATCATTCACGGCCTCGCCCGCGCCCTTGTAACGGCGCCGCAAGGAATTCTCGATCATCACGACGAATGAATTGAAGAAGAGCGCCATGACAACCATCGCCACCATTGTGGTCAGACCGTAGCTGATGGACGCGTTGTATCCTGTGCCTGCGCGTGGTCCCGCAATGGTCCACCCCGCAAGAATCCCAAAGAAGGTGTTCACCTCTTGGAATGCGCCAAGGTTTGCACCTTCGGGAAACAGCGGCACAATCAATAGGCTCACATACCACGCCAAAGCCCCGAAGAGGACCGCCCCGATCAATCGTCCAAATGTCGGCATCCATCTGCTCCTCAGCCGTGAGGCGCCCGACTTCTGGTCTGTTAAGGTCGCTGAGGTCAGCGTGCCGGTCGGGTCACCGTGATCTGCGTTACATCGCAAATACCCCCGCGGAAGGCCCCCGCGCAAGACGTAAGGTAAAAGTTCCACATGCGGCGGAAGCGTTCGTCAAAGCCAAGTGCCGCCACATCATCCCACTTTTCGTTGAAGGTTTCATACCAACGCCGCAAGGTTTCGCTGTAGCTTTGCCCGAATTCGACGCTCTGCGAGACCTCAAGCCCCGCGTTGTGGATCGTGTCCCGCAGAATTGTCGGCGCAGGCAACATACCTCCCGGGAAGATGTATTTCTGGATGAAATCGACGCCCCGCTTATAGACGTCCCAACGACGGTCCTGCACGAGGATGATCTGGAAGGTCCCGCGCGCGCCAGGCTTCAGGCGTTCACGCACCGTGTCAAAATAGACGGGCCAGTATTTCTCACCCACGGCCTCGAACATCTCGATCGATGCAATGCCGTCATAGGTCCCCGTCTCGTCACGGTAATCCTGCAGCTTAAACTCCACCATGTCGGAAAGCCCAGCCTTTTCAATGCGCTCCACAGCGTAATTGTATTGCTCCTGAGAGATTGTCAGGCAGGTGACTTTCAGTCCCCGCTCTTTCGCAGCGTACTCCGCAAATCCGCCCCAGCCACATCCGATCTCAAGCACATGATCACCGGGCTTCGCCCCCATCTCATCCACCATCGAGGCGTATTTCTGGGTCTGGGCCTTCTCAAGGTCTTCCTGACCGGTGATGTACTTGGCGGACGAATAGGTCATCGTGTCGTCCAGCCACAGCCCGTAGAAATCATTCCCAAGGTCGTAGTGGTAGCTGATGTTCTTCTTGGCCTGCCGTTTGGAATTGCTTTGCCACCAGAACCGCAGCTTTTCATAGGTGCGGATCAGCCCCTGCCCCGGAAAGCCGTCATAGATTGCTTCGGCGTCGTCGCTGACCAGATCCATAAAGGCCATAAGGTCAGGCGTGGACCACCAGCCATCCAGATAGGCTTCGGAAAAGCCAAGATCACCTTCACGGATCAGGCGTGCGAACAGATCGGGGTTGTGCACCTCAAGCACGGCGACATAGCCCGGTTCCGGCGCTTCGGCTCGAAAGGTCCTCCCGTCTGGCAAAACGAAATCCACCCGCCCCCGTGGCAGGTGTTTCATCATGTCGAAAACATGGGTGAAGTAGCGCGGCAGGTTGGCCTGGCCTTCGGTCGTCGTGAGGATCATCGGCACTCCATTTGTGCAGTAAGTCTTTGATTATTCTACGGAGCAGACCCCGCCGCGGTTTCACAATATGTTAACCAATTGGAAAAAAACTGTCACGAACCAACTGTCAGGTCGGATTTACAGTTAGAAGGCGCGGTTCTCATAGGCGTCAAGGGCCCGCTTGCGCCCCTCTGAAGGACCAACAATCGGATCGGGATATTTGTCATCCGGCGTCATGCCCCAACGCTGGGGAATCGCATCGTAATAGGACAAAGCGGTCTTTGTCGGCTTGCCATACCGCTCCGCGATCCACGCCTTTCGGTAGGTGCCGTCTCGGTCAAACTTGTCCACTTGCGTCTCGGGATTGAACACGCGGAAATAGGGCGTCGCATCTGGCCCCGACCCCGCAGACCACTGCCAGCCCATGGCATTGCTGGCCGGATCCCAGTCAATCAGGCAGTCCTCGAACCATTTGAGCCCGATCTTCCAATGACACATCAGATGCTTTGTCAGATATGACGCCACGATCATCCGGCCACGGTTGTGCATGGTTCCAGTGACGTACATCTCGCGCATGGCGGCGTCGACAAATGGGATACCTGTCCGGCCCTGCTTCCACGCCTTTACCTCTGCCAGACGCTCGTCCTCGTTCCACGGGAAGGCATCCCAGTCTTCTTTCCAGTTCCCACTGACGATGCGCGGCGTGTGAAAGGCCAGATGATAGGCAAACTCGCGCCAAACAAGCTCTTTGCAAAAGGTTTCAGCCCCCTTCTTGCCCTCTTGCATGGCCGCCCATCCAGCATGCCAACAGGTCGCGGGGCTGATCTCTCCGTAAGTCAGGTTCTCCGAAAGCCGCGATGTTCCATCGATGCCGGGCAAGTCACGGTTGGTGTCGTAGCCATCGACTTTTGAGGCCATGAACGCACCCAACCGCCCACGAGCCGCATCCTCGCCAACACACAAATGCGCGGCCAGTACATCGCGGCCCCGCTGATGCATGGCATCACCCAAGCCCCAATCGTCCAGATCATCGCTGTCAGGCCAAGTGTCAGGCGCTGGTATCTTTGGGGTGGACAGCGGGGCCGCCACTTCGCGGTCGCGGACCATCTTCCACATAGGCGTGAACACCTTGTAGAACCCGCCAGTTTTGGTCTCGACGGTCCAAGGCTCGAACATCACATGACCCGCAAAGGAGTGCGCGTCGGTGCCGTCGTCTTTCAAACCTGCCTTGACCTGCGTATCCCGCTCTTTGGACACGGGATCATAAAGACGGTTCCAAACCACCGCCTCGGCACCGGTTTCGTCGATCAACTCTCGCAGGACGTCCAACGCCGCCCCACGCCGCAGAACCAAACGCGACCCCGCATCCTCCAGTGTCTTCGCAAAGACCCGCAGGCCTTCTCCAAGCCGGAACTTCGGGGCGGCACCCTGCCCCTCCAAAACCTCGTCGCAAATGAAAACAGGGATAACAGGCCCGCCACGCTCGCAGGCCTCGACCAATGCGTGGTTGTCACTCAGGCGGAAGTCCCGCCGCACCCAATAAATGACAGGTTTCATGCCCCGCTCCGTCTTGCCTTCAAACGCAAGCTAAGTCGCGGGATCCATCCGCCAACCCTTCTTTGGTTCATAAATACTCAAAACACGGGACGGCGGGCGGGGCGTCGGCGCAGCCGCGCGTCGCCCCGTCCCATAAAGCTATGCGTTTACGTCAACCACGACGCGGCCCTTGACCTGACCTTTCAGAATGTCGCGGCCCAACGCGGGAAGATCGGACAGAACCGCCGGCTGAACCATGGCCTCCAACTTGTCCATCGGCAGGTCCTTGGCGATCCGGTCCCAAGCGCGCACGCGGTTGTCGTAGGGCTGCATGACGCTGTCGATCCCGAGCAGGTTCACACCGCGCAGCAAGAACGGAATAACCGTCGCAGGCAAAGCGGCCCCGCCAGCAAGACCAACAGCAGCCACAGAGGCCCCGTACTTCATCTGGCCCAACAACCGCGCCAGCATCTCGCCGCCCACGGCGTCCACGCAGCCGCCCCACGTCTCGCCTTCCAGAGGACGCTTGGTCGTCTCGTTCAACTCTTCCCGCGCCACGATCTGGGTCGCACCAAGCGACGTCAGATAATCCGCCGTTTCGGGCCGGCCTGTCACCCCAGCAACCTCATGGCCGAGATTGGCAAGGATCGCCGTCGCAACCGAGCCGACGCCTCCGGCGGCCCCCGTCACCAGAACGGGACCGTCCTTGATGCCGTGATCCTCCAGCGCCATCACAGCCAACATTGCCGTGAAGCCGGCCGTGCCAACTGCCATCGCCTGACGTGCGTCCAGACCTGCAGGCAGCGGGACAAGCCAATCTGCCTTGACCCGCGCTTTTTGAGCGTACCCGCCCCAATGCGCCTCGCCCACGCGCCAACCGGTCAGAACAACCTTATCGCCGGGCTTGTAGCGCGCATCGTCCGATGCCTCGACCGTACCTGCAAAATCGATGCCCGGCACATGGGGGTAGTTGCGGACCAAGCCGCCACCTGGCCCTATGCACAAACCGTCTTTGTAGTTCACCGTGGAATATTCAACAGCGACCGTCACGTCGCCGTCGGGAAGCTGGTCTTCACCGATTTGCTGGACCGCGGCACTTGTCTTGCCTTCGTCGTTCTTCTCAACCACCAATGCGTTGAACATGATCTTTCTCCTCTCTGCGGAACCACCAAAATTCGTCGAATTTTGATCGCCCCTTAAATCCAGAATGTTTCCTGCACGACCGCCGGAAAGATTCCGGCCTGCGTGACAACGTCCAAGTCCGTCGCCGGATCCCAATGGGTCAGTCTCACCATGCCAATGGCGACGTTCGTTTCAAAATCGGGGCTATAGGCGGCCGATGTCACCTGACCCACTTGCTGATCCCCGTCCATCAACGGCCACGCTCGATCACAAGGCGGCAAGTCGCCCTCGATGCGGATGCCGCGGATTTGTTTTACCGGCCCGTCTTGCGCCACGCGCAGCAACGCATCGCGCCCCACACAACCAATAGCGGTCTGAGTGGAGCAGAACCGGCCAAGACCGGCTTCATGGGGCGTGTTGTTACGGGTCATGTCGTTGCCGTAGGACAGCAAGCCACCTTCGATCCGCTCGATCAGGTTGGGACAACCAGCATAAACATCCAGATCCTTCCCTGCTTCCATCAAGGTATTCCAGAGCGGCATGCCAAGGTCCGACCCCTCGACGTAAATCTCGAACCCGCCTTGTTTCGAGTACCCAGACCGCGCCACAACCAGATCACGGCCCTGAAAATCGAAATGACCATAGCGGAAGAAACGGATGTCTCGCACGCTTTCACCAAAAACACGCGCCATCAGATCGTCTGCCAAAGGACCCTGCACGGCCAGAGGCGATACATCGGGTTCATCCACCAGAACATCCAGTCGAAAACCGTATGCCAAACCCTTGATCCACAACAGCAAATCACTGTCAGCAATAGACACCCAATAGCGGTCTTCGGACAGTTTGACGGCCACCGGATCGTTCAGCATTCCGCCGGTCTCATCCACCATGGGCACGTAGTAGCACATGCCGGGCAACATGCCGCGCAGGTCGCGCGGGGTGAGCATCTGCATCAGGCGCCCAGCTTCAGGCCCCCGAATTTCAACCTGACGTTCGACCGCAACGTCCCAGACCTGAACGGCCGTCTTCAGGTGATGGTAGTCCTCCACCACCGAGCGGAACACTGTGGGCAGCAGCATTCGGTTATACACCGTGTACCCCTTGACCCCGAACGCCTCTACCCCGTCCGAAAACGGCGTGCGCCGCACGCGGCGCGATCCTGCAATGACTGCCATGTCTTAACTCTCCGGCATAAGCGTCAGATCGGTGTCAGGCAGGACTTGTCCTGCCGCGGTCAGCATGGCGTGGACCTGACCCCGATGATGCGTTTGATGGTTGAAAAAATGCGTGACGCACAGGCCAATCGGCTGCGTCAGTGTTTTGTCGAAAAGGGCCGAGCGCCATTCCATATCGCCAGCCAGATCGACTGCATGAAGGCCACCGGCCCATTCCATGATCTGCCCATCGGTGATGAAGCGCAAACGGTCCCATTCCGCGATATTGTCGGTCAGCTGGTCGTGCTTGTCCGCATCCACCGCAGGTCCGCCCCCAACACCGAAGCGCATCAACCACAGCTGATCGCCCCAAAGCAGATGGTTCAGCGTGCGAAAGATCGACCCAAAGAACGCGCCGCGATCCTTGGTCAGATCATCCTCACCCATGGTCCGAACGACGTCGCGTATCCCGTTGTTTTGCCAACGGTTATACCGCGCCATCATCCGGCAATATTCGGCCGTGATCACGGCTTGGGGCCTTTCCAGTCGATGGGACAAATCTCGGCTGATTTGCCACCAAAGTCCCAGACGCGCCCGTAGTCACGGACCTTGGATTTCAGACCGCGTGCCGCGATGATATCCGGCCCCATCCAGTACTTGGAATTGGTGATCATCACCGGATGATCCGGATTGCCACCATCGATCATTTCGATCTCGCCTGCGATCTTGCGACCGATATAAAGGCCACGCTTGGTGCCATCGCGTACGATCTCGACCTTTTCGCGCTCCGCCCCGATGATCTCGGACACAAGGAAGGTGAAGAGGCCGGTGGTCCCGCCTGCCGCGCCGCTGAAAATCTTCAACAGCCCGTTATAGGCCTTTTGGGTAGAGCGTTCATCGACGTAGGCCGCCACGCGCCAGTTCCCCTCGCCCATGCGGCCGGGAATATCGACCATGAGGCCGACGTTCAGGCCCGACAGGTCCTCACCCTCAAAATGGCCCTCGTCGATGGCGATGGCCATCCACGCATGGCAATGCCCTTCGGTTGGTGGATGCGCGCCAAGACTGACAACGCAGGGGCAAAACACCGTGCACGAACAATTCAGAAAAAGCTCGCCCTTGATGGCCCATTCGGTGGGCTTCATCTTACGGCGGAGCGGATGGCTCTCCATCTTGCTGTCGATCCGCTGGCTGACGGGCAGCTTGTCGGACGGTGCGCGTTCCTTCGTGGCCATGGTGTGACCCTCCCTAAATGAGCGCCCAAACGGGCAGTGCGATGCCAGCAGCGACCAAAACGGCCCCCGCTGGTTTGGTGACATAATGCCCGACACTGGGCAGTTTTTCCAAAATCATGAACACGGTGGCCAGACCCATCCAGAGCAGGCTCATCACCCCGCCGACGAACCCAAGCGCCATAAAGCCCCAGCAGCAGCCGACACAGAACGCGCCAAGACCAAGCCCCATGCGCAGTCCGCCGGCAAAGCCCGTGCGCCAATGACCAAGGAAGTACATCATGGGTGAATGGCAGACCCCGTGACACACCTCTTTAGCGCGGGTGAACTGGAACAGCCCGACGACGACCATCAGACCACCAGCGACCCACGGGCTTTTGGCAATCCCGAGCATATCGATCACGCCACCGAACAGCAGCGCCAGCTGAACGGCCGTAATCAGCGCCGCAAAGGCCACCCAGACGATAAAATACCCCAGCAACACGCCGATCCAGCCAACCCGCGTGCCATTGGCACTGACCATAAGGTCCTCGTAGCTGCGTAAGGTCGGCACCATAGTGGGCAACATCATCGCGGCCATCATGATAGCCCACATGGCAAACAACGGCCCGAACCGCGCCATGGGCATATCCATAGGCATCCGCGGATCCATGGCCGCCATGGCGGCCCCCATCTCTCCGGGGCGACCGATCAAATCGACGTCCATATCAATCGCCATCATGAACATCATGGCCCATGCCAACAGGATCACCACGAAAAACGCGATCCAAAGCAATGACCTTACGTTGAAAA
>JAHDFG010000297.1 GCA_020628265.1 Pseudooctadecabacter sp.
CCGGTACCTGACGATCTGGGCGCTGTTCCTGTCGTTTTTCTGTGCCAGCCGGATGCTTGCCATCTCCGAAGGGCGGTCCCAGCGGCGGTGGGATGCGCTGGTGTCGGCCACGACGGTGGTGAATGCCATGGTCGTGTTGCTCTATTGGCGGCTTTATTTTGCGGACCCTGCTTCGGTGACACGCGATGGGGAGTTGGGCGCCGTCTGGCTTGAGATGTATTTACACGGGCTGGGGCCTGCGTTGCAGGCGATTGATGCGGTGTTTGTGCATCGGTCGTTCCGGCGGCTTTGGGGCGCGCTGGGCGTGTTGCTGGGGATCATTCTGGCCTATGTTTGCTGGGCTGAATTGGTCGTGGGACCGATGAATGACAGCCCTGTCGGGTCGGTGACCAGTGGGCTGCCCTATCCGTTCCTCAACAGCCTCGAGTTTAGCGGGCGGGCCGTGTTTTACGCGAGCAATTTTGCCGTCGCGATTGTGTTGTTGCTGGTGTTTGCAGCGCTGGCCTTTATCGCACGGCGTCTTCTTCGGTCGCGAGCAGAGCCTTAAGGCCCGTGCGGTAGGTCGGGTAAAGGAGTTCGACCCCAAGTTCGGACTTGATCCGGTCGTTCCGCACCTTTTTGCTTTCAGCGTAGAAGCTGCGGGCCATGGGGGTCATGTCGGCCGTTTCGAAGTCCTGTGCGGGCGGGATTGGTAGGCCGAGGAGTTCTGCGGCGTGGGCGATGACGTCTTCGGGCGGGGCGGGGTCATCGTCACACAGGTTGTAGATGGCACCGGGGTTCGGCTGCTTGATCGAGGCGGCAAGGACCTGCGCGATGTCGTCGACGTGGATGCGACTAAAGACCTGTCCCTTTTTGATGATCCGGCGGGCGGTGCCGTTGCGGACCTTGGCAAAGGGGCCGCGACCCGGGCCGTAGATGCCAGCAAGACGGAAGATATGGAGGGGCAGGCCAAGGCTTTGCCACACGGCTTCCGCATCGACACGCATTTGGCCACGTTTGGTGGAAGGGGAGAGGGGCGTGTTCTCGTCCACCCAGCCGCCCTGATGGTCGCCGTAGACACCGGTGGTGGACAGATAACCGACCCATTCGAACTGGTCTTTGCGGGCGGTGATTTCATCGCGCAGGGTGTTCAGGACAGGGTCGCCTTCGGCAGATGGGCCGGCGGAGATCAGCAGGTGGGTTGCTGCGTTCAGGGCAGGCGTCAGATCAGCACCGGGCCAGATGCGGGGCTCTGTGCCTTCGGCCAAGAGGGTGGCGGCCTTGTCCTCGGACCGCGTGGTGCCGATGACGCGCCAGTCGTCTTCCAGAAGGCGAGTGAGGGCGCGGGCGGAATAGCCGTGGCCGAAGGAAAGCAGTGTCTTGGTCATACCCTTTGGTGACTTAAGGGACAGCCGCGCGCAAGGTGTGATAGCCTTGGGCGATGAGCGATGAACCGGAATTGAACAGCGCCTATGCGCTTGGGTCTTTGGAGGAGACAAAGGCGCTTTATGCGGCGTGGGCCGAGAGCTATGACCACGACTTTTGCGACGCGCAGGGCTATCAGACCCCTCGGGAGTTGGTTCGGGTTTTTGCGGAACGCGGTGGAACAGGGCCTGTTCTGGATGTGGGCGCAGGGACGGGTGTTGTTGGGCAAGGGCTGGTGGCAACCGGCGTGGGGCCGGTGGATGCCTTGGACCTGTCCGCCGAGATGCTTGAGGTCGCGCGGCGCAAGGGCATCTACCGAGACCTGATCGAAGCGGACGTGACGCAGCCCCTGCCTGTGTCGGGCTATCGGGGCATCGTCAGTGCTGGAACGTTCACCTTGGGTCATGTTGGGCCCGAGGGTTTGCCGCCTTTACTGGCCGCAGGTGACGCGGGGTGCCTCTATGTGATTTCTGTGAATGCCAAGCACTATGCGGCAGCTGGATTTGAGGCACTTTTTGCTGAGATAGAGACTGAAATTGAAGGATATCAGACCAAGGAGTTCCGGTTCTATGATGACCGTGCGGATGAGGGTCATCGCTATGATACGGGCCTGATGATCAGTTTCATCAAGCGGTGAGTGCTTGCCAAGCAGGCTGGCATTTCGTTAGGTCAGCGGCATGAAAAAGATCCTTCTCCTGAACGGCCCGAACCTGAACCTGCTTGGCACACGCCAGCCGGAGATTTACGGGCATACGACATTGGCTGACGTTGAGCGCGATGCAGTCGCTTTGGGCACCGAATTGGGCGTTGAGGTGGTTTGCAAGCAGTCCAACTACGAGGGTCAGTTGGTAGACTGGATCCAAGAGGCGCGGGGTCAGATGGCTGGCATTGTCATCAATCCGGCCGCCTACACGCACACATCCGTGGCGATTTTGGATGCGCTGAACATGTTCGAAGGTCCGGTGATCGAAATCCACATTTCGGATATCCACACGCGCGAAGCGTTCCGCCAACATTCCTACGTGTCCTATCGCGCCGATGCGTCCGTGATCGGGCAGGGTGTGGACGGCTACGGGATTGCGCTGCGGGACATTGTGGGGCGGCTGTAGTCAGCG
>JAHDFG010000022.1:0-1888 GCA_020628265.1 Pseudooctadecabacter sp.
GCCGTCAAATACATCGGCGTCGACGGCGGTGCGGATGCTGTGACCCAGACCGTGGGCGATTTCACCCAAGGCATGACCGGCGATATGTCCGAAGTCGTGGGCTTCATCGAAAGCGGCGACGTCCGTGTGCTGGCCGTTCTGACCGAAGAGCGCGTTCCGGGCTTCGACGATATCCCAACGGCCGTTGAACAGGGTATCGACGTTGTCGCAGTGAACTGGCGCGGCCTCTATGTCCCCAAGGATATCTCGGACGAGGACTTCGCCGCTTGGGGCGCACGCCTTCAGGCTGTGGCCGACAGCGACGAGTGGAAGCAGGCGATGATGGACAACGGTCTGGCACCGTTCACCAAGGTCGGCGATGACTTCCAGTCTTGGGTCGATGGCGTCATTGCCTCCACCGAAGAACTGTCACGCGAAATTGGTGTCATCCAGTAATGCGTGTCTCGGATCGCATCTTCGGGGCGGTCGTGGTTCTGGGCGCGGGGGGCTATGTGCTCGCCGCATCCCAGATCCAGAAGCCCTTCTTCTCGGACCCGCTTGGCCCGCAGGCCTTCCCCGTCGGGGTGGGCATTGTGATGGCCATTTGCGGGCTGGTGATGATCTTTTCACCGGATGAAGAGCCCGACTGGCCCGAGATGCGATCCTTTCTCGCCCTGGTGGGGTCCACCGCCCTGCTGGTGGCCTACGCCTATGCGCTGAAACCGATGGGCTTCTTGCTGCCCACGGCCATCGCCAGCGCCGTCATTTCCTATCAAATCACGCCCAACGCCGGTCGCGCCGCGATCTTCGGGTTGGGCATTTCACTGGGCCTTTTCGCCTTGTTCAAATTCGCATTGGGGTTGAGCCTGTTCGCCTTCCCGCGAGAGCTGTTCGGATAAGTCATGGATATTCTCGCCAATCTGTCGCTGGGCTTCTCCATCGCCTTGTCCCCCTACACGCTGATGCTGGCGGTTGTGGGCTGTTTCATCGGCACGATCGTGGGCGCCCTGCCCGGCCTTGGGCCGTCCAACGGCGTGGCAATCATGATCCCGCTGACCTTCTCGCTGGGCTTGGACGCAACCGCGTCCCTCGTCCTACTGACCGCCATCTACTACGGGGCGATGTACGGCGGGCGCATTTCGTCGATCCTGCTGAACATTCCAGGCGATGAGCCCGCGATGATGACCACGCTGGACGGCTATCCAATGGCAAAACAGGGGCGCGCGTCGGATGCGCTGGTGATTTCGGGCGTTGCGTCCTTTGTCGGCGCGCTGCTGGCCACCATTGGTTTGGCGATCCTCGCCCCTGCCCTGTCACGCATCGCGTTTGAGTTCGGTCCAGCAGAATACTTCGCCCTCTATCTGCTGGCCTTTTGTACGCTGGGTGGCATTGCGTCGAACAACCAAGCCAAAGCGGCTTTCGCGTCGTGCCTAGGGATTGCTATTGCCATGGTGGGACTTGATCCCAACTCCGGCACGCCACGCCTGACGGGCGGCAACCTGCACCTTTATGACGGGATTGATTTCCTTGTTGCCATTGTCGGCCTCTTTGCCGTGTCCGAGGTGTTCTTCTTCATTGAAAGCCACGGCAAAACGGGTGCGACAAACGTCAAACTCGGCAAGGTGCGTATCCCGTGGCGGGACATCATCTCGACCCGCTGGGTGCTGCTGCGGTCGTCTGTTCTGGGGTTCATCTGCGGGGTCCTGCCGGGTGCGGGTGCCTCACTGGGCAGCTTCATGACCTATGTGACCGAGAAATCCATCGCGGGAGAGAAGGGCAAGTTCGGAACGGGTGTCCCCAAAGGGGTCGCCGCACCGGAGGCTGGCAACAATTCCGCAGCCGGTGGCGCGCTGGTCCCGATGCTGACACTGGGCGTGCCGGGGTCCGGCACAACGGCCGTACTGCTGGC
>JAHDFG010000022.1:1988-12460 GCA_020628265.1 Pseudooctadecabacter sp.
CGCGAGGCGACCCGCGCCGAATGGAAGGGCCTGATCGAGGCCCGCGCGCAGGCGGGCTGCCCCCTGATCATCGGCACGGCCGGCACCTGCGGCACCGACAGCACCGTTGATTGGCTCTACGAGATCACCTTGGATATTCTGGGGGAACTCGGCCAGTCTGCCAAAATCGCACGGCTGTATAGCGAACAGGACCCCGCCGCGGTCGCCAAAACCGCGCTGACTGCCCTCCCCGCCGCGCCTGACGTGGATGCAGTCACCATTGCGGGCTGCACCCATATCGTTGCCCTTGCAGGCGCCGAACAGATCACAGCGGCCCTGAACACAGGCGCGGACATCATCATTGCTGGACGCACAACGGACACCGCGACCATCGCGGCCCTACCCATCGCACGAGGCGACCACGCGGGCGCTGCCTGGCACGGGGCAAAGATCGGCGAATGCGGGGCGATTTGCACGACCAACTCGGCAACGGGCGTGATCCAGATCGACTTCGACCAAACGGGCTTTACGATCACGGCGATGGCCGACAACACCTTTGCGACACCGCATACGGTCAGCGCCCACATGCTCTACGAAAACACCGACCCCTATATTCTGCACGAACCAGGGGGCCATCTGGACGTGACAGGTGCGCGCTACACGGCCCAGTCTGACACGAGCGTTCGGGTCGAAGGGTCCGCCTGGGTGCCCGCGGCAGAGTATACCGTCAAACTCGAAGGGGCGCGGATCGGCGGATACCAGACCATTGCAATGGCGCTGCTGCGGGATGCGCATTACGTCGCCAACGTGCAGGCTTGGTGCGACGACATCTTGCGCCACCACCGCGCCAAGGTCTCGGACCGGATGGGGTTGGCCCCCGATACGTGGTCAGCCGAACTGCGGGTCATCGGACAGAACGCAACACTTGGCGATCTTGAGACTGACGCCGGAAATGCGTCTGAACTGGGTGTGCTCGCCATCGTGACGGCAGAGGATCAGGCGACCGCGAACACGGTTGCCAAGCTGATGAACCCCTACCTGTTGCACCACGCATTAACCGACAACGAACCCATGCCGACGTTTGCTTTCCCGTTCTCTCCGGCAGAGATCGACCGCGGCGCAGCCTATGAATTCGTTCTGCATCACACGATGACCCTGACAGACCCGATGCAAGCCTTCCGGCTGGAGGTGACAGATGTCTGAGGTCGGCCAGATCGCTGAGAAAGTCCGCTCCAAAAACGCGGGCCCCTTCTGGCTGACGATCGATATCTTCTGCGGGTCGCAAGCAGCCTATGCGCGGATCACCTCAGGGCTTTCGACCGAACGGGTGGCAGAGGTCTTCAAGGTCGATGCAACCACACTCAAACGGTTCGACATCGACGATCTGCGGGTGGTGAAACTCTCTCTGCCCCGCCCGACCGTCCAAGGATCACAAAACGATCGCGATATGCATGGCGCAAGCTGGGCATCGCTGATCGCAGAACTCGACATCGCCTGATCTGCGCGTGTTTACGGCCTTTTGTCGCGCTTGGGCGGCTTTCGGTGGACGATGGTATACAAAGGCGCTATTCCGCCCCCAAACCCTGAATCGCTAGACCCAAAGGACGGATCATGGCCAAGATCATTTACACCAAAGTCGACGAAGCCCCACAGCTTGCTGCGGCCTCCCTGCTGCCCATTATTCAGCGTTTCCTGTCGGAAGCGGGCATCGAGGTTGAAACCCGCGACATCTCCCTTGCCGGTCGTATCATCGCCGCGTTCCCTGACAGCTTTACGGAGGCGCAGCGTCAGTCCGACGCGCTGGCCGAACTGGGCGAGTTGGTGAAAACCGCCGACGCCAATGTCATCAAGCTGCCCAACATCTCTGCATCTGTCCCGCAGCTGGTCGCTGCAATCGAGGAACTACAGGCGCAAGGCTACGCCCTGCCCGACTACCCCGAAGATCCCGCCACCGACGCCGAGAAAGACGCCCGCGCCAAATATGACGCGATCAAGGGCTCTGCGGTGAACCCTGTGCTGCGCGAAGGCAACTCCGACCGCCGTGCGCCTGCCGCCGTCAAGGCATTCGCTCAGGCGAACCCGCACCGGATGGGTGTGTGGACGGCCGACAGCAAGACCCGCGTGGCGACCATGGGGCAAAACGATTTCCGCTCGAACGAGCAATCCGTAACCCTTGGCGATGCGGCCACCCTGCGGATCGAACACGTCGCCGGGGACACCGTGACCGTGATGAAAGACGGGCTGGAAATGCCTGCGGGCACCATCGTCGACAGCACGTTCATGTCCGTGACGGCGCTGAAATCCTTCTATGATCGCGTGATCGAAGAAGTCGCCGCCGAAGGCACGCTCTTCTCGTTGCACATGAAGGCCACCATGATGAAGGTTTCCGACCCGATCATCTTCGGCCACTGCGTGCGCCAGTATCTGGCGCCAGTGTTCGAGGCCCATGGTGCAGCGTTCGAGGCTGCGGGCATCAGCCCGAACGCAGGCCTTGGCACGATGTTGGAAAAGATCGCAGAAATGGACGGCGGGGATGCGATCCTGAAAGAGATCGACGCGGTTATGGCCTCCCGCCCGCCGCTTTACATGGTGAATTCCGATAAGGGCATCACCAACCTGCATGTCCCCTCTGACGTGATCATCGACGCCTCCATGCCTGCCGTGATCCGCGCAGGCGGCAAAGGCTGGGGCCCTGATGGCAACGAAGACGACACCACCTGCGTGATCCCTGATAGCTCTTATGCAGGCGTCTACGCGGAAACCATCGACTACTTCAAAGAGACCGGCGCGCTGGACCCTGCCACCGCTGGCACGGTGCAGAACGTTGGTCTGATGGCCCAAAAGGCCGAGGAATACGGCTCCCACCCGACCACGTTTGAAGTGCCCACCGCTGGCACCATGCGTGTGATGGACGGTGACACCGTTCTGATGTCCCATGACGTCGAGGCTGGCGACATCTGGCGCATGGCCTCCACCCGTAAGGCGCCCATCGAGAACTGGATCGAGCTGGCCATCGAACGTCAGGCCGCCGAGGACTGCCGCGCGATCTTCTGGCTGGACGCGACCCGCGCCCACGACGCCGAGCTGATCAAATACGTGGAACCCGCACTGGCCGCCAAAGGTCTGACCGACACGTTCGAGATCATGGCCCCCACGCCTGCCACCCGCGCCTCCTGCGAGGAAATCCGCGAAGGCCGCACCACGATCGCCATCACCGGCAACGTGCTGCGCGACTACCTGACGGACCTCTTCCCGATCCTCGAGGTCGGCACATCGGCCAAGATGCTGTCGGTGGTGAAACTGATGCAGGGCGGTGGCCTGTTTGAAACCGGTGCCGGTGGCTCTGCGCCCAAGCACGTCCAGCAGCTGATGGAAGAAAACCACCTGCGTTGGGACAGCCTCGGCGAGTTCTGCGCGCTGGGTGAAAGCCTTCGTTTTGCAGGCGGTGCCAAGGCAAAGGTCATGGGTGATGCGGTGGACACCGCCACGGTCAAACTGCTGGCCGAAGGCAAATCCCCGGGCCGCAAAGTGGGTCAGGACGACAACCGCGCGAGCCACTTTCACTTCGCACTCTACTGGGCCGAAGCACTGGTCGCGCAAACTGCGGACGAAGAACTGGCCACCGCGTTCGAACCTGTCGCGAAGGCCCTGTCCGACAACGCCGAGACGATCCTTGCCGAGATCAAGGCAGGTGCTGGCAAGCCCGTCGATCTGGGTGGCTACTACCACGGCGATTTCGACAAAACCGCAGCGGTTATGCGCCCCTCAGCGACACTGAACGAAATCATCGGCTAGAATTTCGACCAAACCGAAAACGGCCCGCCCCTGCAAAGAGGCGGGCCGTTTGCTGTGGTGGGTGCCCTAAAGAAGGCCTGGTTTTGCGGACAAACCGGACTTGTGCAAGTGCGGCTATTGCTAATGCAGCATAGGTTTACTCTCGCCGAAAATGCCTCATTGCACAAAAGCGCAGTCGCCCAAGCGGTCATTGCCAACCTCTCTCGGAAGAGACATAAAGACTTTACTATTGCAGCACGGGGAAATGAAATGGTGATGCGGGGGTAGTACGTCGAAAAGGTCCGCGGGCGATCATCTGGGCGTCATACCAGCGTCAGGTAGGGTTGGGTCTCGCAGTCCTTGGAACGACCGTTCATCTTTTGCTTGCCATGAACAACCTTGGCGACATCCGGGGCGCTCATCGCCCGCATAAGGGCGCTGTAGTTCATGTCCATCTTCATCTCGGACCCGACGGATACGGCGGATTTGGTCGTGTCGACAACGGTGTGGTCGCTGGTCGCGCCGATGAACATAATTTCTGAGGGAAACGTGAGACCGCGCACGTTGGTATCCTGTTGCCCGATAGCAAGGATCGTTCGGGCTTTGTCGTCATCATTCCGTACCAATCTGAGCACCCCGAGCTCCGGAGCAATTGACGCAGGTGGTATTACGCTTGGTTTATTTCTTGTTTCGATCACCTCGGCATATAACGCAAAGGCATCGGTATGAAGGCCAGAGATCGGATGCCCTGTTAAGGGGTCGGTGCCCAACAGGATCGCCTCGCCCAAACGGAGGTTGTTGATGCGCCCGGATGAGTCTTCGCCAAGCGCCCATGGCAAATTCGCCGAGCCACCTCCTGAAACAAGCTCGACAAATGGTCCGCAAGCGCCTTCGACCTGGGTTGCCAGTCGCGAGAGCATGTCCATGTCACCGGCCGTCGATGCCACGTTTCCCATGCAGGCAAAATTTGCAGCGATGCCTTTGAGCGCAACACCGGGTGTCGCGCTGACCCGAGTAGCGAAGTCGTTAAGGTTCTCGGGCAAAATGCCTTCGCGCATATCTCCCATTTCGACCATCAAGATGACATCGTGCGAGGTGCCCTGTTGCTTGGCTGCTGCGCCAAGCTTCAGGATCGTGTCCATCTCTGTGTTGTAGCTCGCGTCACAACACCGGACGACGTCTTCCATTTCGCTCACCAGTGGAGCGCGGATCATCGAAATTGGGCACTTGATCCCTTCCATCTGCATCCGAACGACGTTCTTGATGCGTGCGTCGGCCAGACCGACAACGCCGCCGTCCAGCATGGCCTCGGCCACGTCAGGATGCCCGCAGACGGCTTTGGTCACTCCGGTGACCGATATGCCGCGCGCGCACAGGCGACGGACGAGACATCGCGCGTTAGCCTGGATCTTACCCAGATCAATTTCCACTCGCGGCGAGGTCATTCCGCGGCCGCGAGAGGTACGGGCCGCAACTGCGGAAAGGCGGCCAAGACCATGTCGCTCAGGTGCACTTCCGGCCGGGTCAGCGCGTCCGTCACCGGAATGCCGATGTCGCGTGAAAGATTGTCGATCGCACGATCGACCTCGGTGCCCGTCATCGCTTCGTGGTTGAGTGTGATACCAATCACCCGTGTGTCGGCAAAAGCTTCGATGAGGGCGATTTCGCTTTTCGGCCCGGGCATCGGCATAGCGGGAAAGTCGCATCGATGGGCACGCTTCGGCGCATGTTGAAGAACGACGGCATGCGGCTGGCTGCCTCGCAGAATGAAAGCCGACGTGCAAAAGGCCGGATGGCTGAGCGCGCCTTGTCCTTCGATCAGGATCACATCCGGGTCATCACCCTCAGACGCCCCGACAATCACACGTTCAAGTTCCCCGCAGCAAAACTGCGGTGGCACGGCGTCCATGGCGATCCCGTATTTTGCGCCCTGCATAAGTCCCGTCTGGCCGGTGCCAACGAGGACGGTCTTGATACCACGCGCGTTCAGTTCCCTGGCCAGAATGGTCGCCGTCGTCCGCTTGCCAATTGCACAATCCGTTCCGAGTACGGCAATGCGGATTGCCTTCCCCTCGGACACGCTTCCGTCAAACAGACGCATGTCCTTGCTTGGTCGGGGTTTGCGAATATCTCGGATCGTCACGTTGGCCGCATCAGCGGCGTTTGAAATCTCGGGATCATCGCCAAGGTATTCGTGGAGACCGCTGACGATGTTCATGCCGAGCGCGATTGCATCCAGCACGATCTCTCGATCTGTAGGTGACATCTTCCCTGTAGAGGGGGCCATCCCGTAAATCAAAGTATCGGGTATATGCACTTCACGCGTAACCGCAGCCTCAAGATCTTCAACGATGGGGATGCCGTTACTCAAATTGTCCAGCACCTGCCCGCTGTCGCGCCCTTCAAGTCTGCTGTCTATGACCGAAAGAATGCGGTAGGCTTGGCTGTGACGGACAAGCCCGTTTGCGGTTTTCCCGTCGATCTGCCCGAAGTTCCCCTCGCAATAGACAATCGCTGTGGGCACCCCTTTTGTTACTTCTTTGCTGGTGTGAGATCGACGGGACGCGGAGTGGTCAGGCGGGGCTTGCGGCCCCATCATTGACAGCCGTGTCATCGAGTTTTCTACATTGTCCGATTCCATTATTATTCCTTTGCCAAGCGGGTTTAACCGGGTCCGATCACACGAAGCGTTCGGGCGGGTAAGCCGCGTTTCGGTTTTAATTGCGAGCGCTAGTCGTTCAGGACGCAACGCCCCTGAGAGCGCTGGAAATTCCTATGGCACTCCCAACCGTTTCCCGATCGGTTGAGATGCGCATTTTCGGGGAGGTCGATCTCATTGCACCCGTCGTCGGCCTCTGCAAAGCCGCGATTACACTTCCAGCCTGGGCCATAGCTTGCATCGTCGAAATAGGCATTCTCCGGGACGACGACAGCCTCACAGGTGTCACCGCGTTCGAAGTAGCCTCGCTCACATGTCCAGGGCTGGCCATAGGACGACGTGTTCAGAAAGGCGTTTTCAGGAACCGCGATTGCGACGCATGTATCGCCTTCGATCTGGTAGCCACGGTTGCAAAGCCAAGCGGCGCCATAGGAGACAGCCGACAGATACGCATTGTCCGGCACAACGACTTCGAGGCAAATGTCGTCGACTTTCATGTAGCCACGAAGGCAGTTCCATCTTTGTCCCGACGGGTCGAGATAGCCGCCTTCGGGAACGACGACCTCTAGACACGTCGCGTCATCGACCTCCTGAAATCCGTGCAGACACTCCCAGCCCTTGCCGTAAGTCCGGTTGGTGGCATAGGCGTTCTCCGGAACGATGACGGCAAGACAGTCATCGCCGTCACGCTGGTACCCACGATCACATTCCCATCCCTCGCCATAGCTTCTGGCGGTGGCGTTGGCAGGCATAGGCGCATCCTGCGCAAACGCAGGGAAAGCGAAGAACGCGATCATACTGGCCACGACTGCCATCCTGGCGATCAGCCTGGCCTGCGGGTGTTTCGTTCGTTCCTCGTGGTGTCTCATCGGCTTTTCCTTTGCGGACTGGAGCCAGTCGGTTGCCGCGCATTTCTTCTTTCGAGCAAGCGTAAGCGATCCGGGGAACCATCGGGTGTGCAGCGCCGGTGGTGGGGAGCCCTTGGGCCTCGGTCTCGATGGCATGCCTTCGTTCTCGGCAACCTGGATCGCGAAGTCCGGCAGGCCTGTCGGGTGGGTGCTACCGGTCATCGGGGCGACAGCTTGTGCAAGGCCGCGGCCGCAAGCGCATGTTCCTTCTGGTGGTAGTCGCCACGGAACTTGCCGTCGACCCGCACCTCCCAGATGCCGCTTCTTTCGCTTGCCTGAACCCCAACTCGCTGCGCTGGCCGGTCCGTGGAAGACTCCTTTTCTCCTTTGCGTCTCGTCGGCACGGGCTGCTTGTCGGACACGTCCAGCTCCTTCGATTTCGGCGCGCGCGCTTCTCCGAGGAGCATCACGGCGCGAATGAATTCTTCCGCGTAGTCGTCGGTTTCGCGGTGGTCATGTTCGCGCCGGACCATACTCATCGGCTCGACGAACCGTTCTCGAAGGTGGTCCACGAAACGCGGTTCGGTGCGGGCCATGTAGGCGATCAGAGCTTGCAGGATCCGTTCATGGGCTAGCACACGCCGTTCGAGGTCGGTGGTCTCGGGTGACGCTATCGGCATGGCGCGGTTCATCCTTCATCGACCGCGTTTTCCGCGCGCTCCGGTGATCGATCGACATCAAGGGCTGCCAGGCATGCTTGCGCGATGTCCCTGTCCGGGGCATCGGTGCCCGGCATGGTTGCCCAGCCCGCCTCCATGAGAGCGTCGCGCCGCTGGTAGGTCGAAGCGGCCCGGATCGTTGCCAGCTTGTCCGCTTGTACCGGGTCGGATCTCGCCATGTCGAGGCAGACGGGCACCATGGAGGCGACGACATCGTCTCGGGACATCGCCATCGCCCTGTCATTCGCGGTACCGCCGGTCACCCAGCCGCCCCAAGTGAATCCGACGACACCGACGAAGACCGCGCCGATCACGGCACCATAGATACCGGGTTTGAGCCATTCGGGAGCATTCATTTCAAGTCCTCCTGCGGAGAAAGCGCCGCTTCGCTATCATTGGTGGTCTCAGAAAGGGCTCGATCACATGCCATCGCATGTTTGAGTTCCTCTTTTGTGGTCATTTGCATCGTCGTTTGGCCGGCATTGCTGCCGCGTACCTGGACCATCAGGTATGTCGCGGTGCGCCGGTAAGCCTCGAAGCTGAGGCCTTGTAGAAGCTCTTCCTCGACAAGGATTTCATACGTTCCTGCCGGAAACTCACGCAGGCTCTCGCCAATCATGACGTTGTTGGAAACCGTCACCATTGATCTGGTCGAACGCGAGAGCATCCCGGGTCTCCATTGATTAGAATGCTGGACTTTCCGCCGTCGCTAACGAGGCAAGCGTCGAAAGGAACGCCTCGTCACAGCAAGGCAGCTGTGGGAACACTATCTGAACTGTTGTGGTGCGATGCTGATCGAGGTTAGCCCCCGCCCGGTTCTTTGCTGTCAGGGTAAGAGGTAAGGCCGTTCCGCGGCTTCAAATACTTCGTCCAAGTCTTCGCTACAGTCACACGCCGAAAGGAAACCCATGTCCGCCTCAGACGTTCTCCATCCGGATGGCAGTGACTACGATGCCTTCCTCTTTTCGGAATTGGGGGAGGACCGAACCGGCGCAACTGTGACGGTGTTGTCAGCTTTTGCACGCCTTGATCTCGAGCCATGGACCGAGGCACGTGAGCTTGCACGTTTGGCTCGGGAGGACGCGCAAGCTCGACTGACAACGCATTTTGAAGCGATCACCGATATCCCGGCGCTGGCGCTGGCAAGCGAGGGCAGAGCAGCAAAGCTGATTTTACTGCTGCCGGAGCATGCACCGCGTCGCGTCTCGAAACCGCTTGAAGCAAGCACCGACGGTCCTGCAAGGCTGTCGATCTCCTGGTCAAGTCTGGCCCTCATTGGATTCATTGTTTTGGCATGCATCCTCTATCTGGCTCAAACGGGCTAACCTACGTCAGTGCAGGCACACTGAGAAACCGAATAAGTGATCCTGTCCACCGCAAGTCATGGTGGCTTTTTCCGAGTAGCTCAGAGGCGCGGGAAACATGTAGTGCATTCTCAAGAACTCTATGCTCTTTGCGCCTCTTTTTCTCGGACAGTCCAGGAAAGGACATTTCCATGAATGAAGAAAACCAAACTGCGGAAAACCAGACTGTGAAACATATGGCGTCCGTCAAGGCCGCCTATGACAAGGCCCCCGAGGGCTCCAAGAAAGCCACAGCTTTGAAGCACTACCAAGCCGCCGAAAAGGCACATGAAGCCGAAAACGACGAAGAGGCCCACAAGGAACTCAAGGAAGCAAGTCGCGCGTTGATGTGATGTCGGCCTCTATGTGACAAGACCGCAGGGCCGCCCCCAGCCTGACTGAGGGCGGTCGTTTCACGGCAACAAAGGCCGCGACTGATCGAGGTAGGCCGGATCGAAATCCGCCAATGCAACCAGCCCCTCGTAGTCATCGAACGTGACAAGCCCGCCCTGAAACGTGACGAGCCCGCCTTCGCGGAGTTTACGAAGGACGCGGTTGACGTGGATGGCGCTCAACCCCAACGCATCCCCCAGATGATACTGTGTGAGCGGGCAGGCATAGCCTTGCCTACTTCCCATACCGACGAGTGACAGCCTCACGCCAAGCTCCAGCAGGAAATGCGCCATGCGCGCATTCGCATCGCGCCGCCCCAGCCCAACCAGATGCTCGACCACCATAGCCTCATCCCGCGACACGGCCCAGAGAATGGCCGTAGCCAGCCGGGGTGTCTCTGCAAAGGCTTGCAGAAGATCGCTCACCAGAACTTCCGCAGCTTCGATCTCGACGATGGGTTCGATCCCATGATCGGATGTGTGCAAAAGCACGCTGCGGAGTCCCAGAAAATCTCCCGGTATCTGGAAATCAACAATCTGCCGCGACCCGTCAGGCTGGATCTTGTAAGACACGACCCAACCCGACGCCAGGATGTAGGCCGCCTGTTCGGATTGGCCTTGGTGAACCAAATCGCGCCCTGCTGAGAAAGACTTCCTTCTCTGGTGCAAGCGTTCAAGAACGGCCAGTTCAGTCTCCGACAGTGCAACGAACGCAGAAAGCTTTTGGGTGAGTGGACTGGCTTTGATGTTCATTTTCG
>JAHDFG010000022.1:12560-15847 GCA_020628265.1 Pseudooctadecabacter sp.
ACCCACGAGAATGCTCAAGACCCGGAAGACGAGCGCAAATTGCATGGGGCAGCCGCCAAACTGATCAACGAGATCATCATTGGCGGCAACCTATCGCGACGCTCGTAACGCCGATCCTCTTGCCTTGGATAAGAAAAGCCTAAATGCTCAGCCTCTCAACCGGTTTTTGGGTCGGTCGGCTCGATCTTTGCTTCGGGAGGTCGTTTGGTTGCAGTCTGGGGTTTCGTAACTTTTTCTTGCGAGGCCTTTTTGTCGGCGGCCTCTTTCTTCGCCAAGTCGTTAAACGACATTCTGGCATTCCTTTGCTGGCTGCCAGGGTATCCAGCAGCTAGTGAACTTTAGGGGATAGTAGTTCACTTGGCAAAGGAAATACTGTTGGTCCGTTAGCGCGCACCTTGTAACTCTGCCGGGAGGCCACCATGTACAGTATGCTAATGAACTCCATTCGACCCTCTGTTTTCCTTTGCCGGCTCACAGCGCTAGACACTGTTGTGAGAAGCCGAGCTGCCGCATGTCGCGGGCAGCGATCAAATAAGGAAAATTCACATGGCCAATGGCACAGTGAAATGGTTCAACACCACCAAAGGCTTCGGCTTCATTGCACCTGACGACGGTGGCAAGGATGTATTTCTACACATCTCCGCACTCGAGAAGTCGGGCATGACCACCCTGAACGACGATCAGAAGGTGACCTTCGACGTCGAGGCCGGCCGTGATGGCCGCGAAAGCGCAACCAACATCGCGCTTGCCTGATCTTTGCAAGTGGGCGCTCCTTTGGAGCGCCCCATCGCCCGACGGCCATTTGTTTCTTAGTTTTCTTCCACCGACTAACGCAGCAGTTCCGTTGCCCGGATCGGTAACCACCGAACTGGCGCTGCGACCTGCCATCCTCAGGAGACCAGCTGATGTCAGACTATACAGCGCCAAACAGATCAGATGCGGGACGCGGCGTCTTCAAGGCTATGTCGAAGAAATCGAAGGCCAAGTACACCGATAAAGAAGCCCCTATGGCGATCCGCATGGGCGAATATGGCCGATATCAGATCAAGTCCGCTTGTGTCGCGGGCGTATACACGGCTCGGGCATTCCCAAAGCCGCCGACGAAAGCCCGTGGTTTGATTGCCGAGGCAACCGGTAAGACCGAAGACGCCGCGATCGCCGCTTTGCATTGCGTCATCGATGCGCGTGAAACCCGCAGGAGCGAGGACCGAAGGACAGATCCAAGCACAGGTGCACAGGTACCAATATCCGACGAATACGTTGAGGCCCTCAACACTGTAAATCTGACAAAGCCGCAGCGCGCTATGATGTTGGCGTTATCGCTGGCAGACGCAGACGGGCTGACAGAGGAGAGGGTCGCGAATGCGGGCAGCTACAAATCCTCGGCCTCAGCCAAAAAAGCGCTAGCAAGCGCGGGTCGAATGATTGCTGGATATTTGTCTACAGAGACAGGTTCCAAGGCGCCTTCAACGAGTTTGGATGGATTTGCGCTGATTGGATTTTGCAGTGATTCCGGACACGAAGAGAAGCCGGGGAACTGGATTCTGCACCCCGAACTTTGCGCCGCCCTCCGTATCGCTACTTGAGCTAAAAGGGTTGGCCGTCTGAGTGATTACCCACTTGGAGCTGGCAGCCAATTCACCCGACTTTATCTGGTGCGGGTTTGTTATGGCGGGCGGACGTCAAATAGATTTTGGCGGCGCTGGTCATTTCACGTCAAACCTGATGCTTGCAACGGATCGGTCCGCAAAGGCGAGCGGCATCAGCCGCTCACCCAATCCCTAAAGGTCAATATTTTCGGCGATGCTCAGCGCATCTTCGAGTTCAACTCCCAAGTAGCGCACCGTGCTGTCGACCTTTGTGTGTCCTAGCAAGAACTGAACTGCGCGCAGGTTACCTGTTTTTCGATAGATCTCAGCAGCTTTGGTTCGGCGAAGCGAATGCGTTCCGTATCCGCTTGGTTTCAGACCAATTGACGACACCCAATCGCGCACCAACCGGCCATATTGACGGGTTGAGATATGCGGGCGATCGTGAAAGCTGCTGGGAAACATGAACGAGCAAGCCCACATCTCGGGCGACTTGACCCAAGACAGGACAGTTTCCCTTGTGTTTTCCGTCAGTTCAAACTGAACAGGCCGCTTGGTTTTGCTCTGAATGACCGAAACCCGTTCTCGGTCGCGATCTTCTTTGACCGGATCGACCACAGAGAGCCTGACCAGATCAAATCCACGAAGCTTGCTGTCGATGGCAACGTTAAATAGCGCCAGATCGCGAAGGTTATTCGCCAACTCCAGTCGCGCTCGACTGGCCCAAACCTGTTTTGGTAGCAGCGGTCGCTTCTGGCCGACGATCCGCCCCTTGTTCCAGGCTTTACGTTTCGGGGTGACAGCAGGAAGTTGGACTCGAGGCATGATTTGCCCTCCTTGCCGCCCTCCTAACCCAAGCATCAGCACCGCGCTGACGTTGGAATGCTACTCGCAAACCTGAATGTATCTGGACTGCCACCCGCGGGTTTGTGCTCCAAACTTAGTAGCAGACCGAATGAATGGCCGGTTTCACCGCCGCATTCGCGAGCTGAAATCTAAGCGCCTGCAGCAATTTCCGTGCTGCGAGCGCGCGCAGCGACGAATCAAGACTTCTCCTGTGGGCTCAAACCCGGCCTTCGCTGCATCAGCCGTACCGCCCATTAACCGAACGGCATGTCTTGGACTGCTCATCAAAGTGCAAGGCCTATCGAACTGCGCAGCAATCAAAGAAAAGGGGAAGTGGTACCACCTCCTGGTCTCGAACCAGGGACCTCTTGATCCACAATCAAGCGCTCTAACCAACTGAGCTAAGGCGGCACGGGTGTCGATTTAGCCAGAGGTCGCCGTGAATGCAAGGGGGATCGCACAGCAAATCGCGCTGCAAAGGCGGGTATTTTTGCGGGTTCGATCCGTCGTGCTGCGACCACAGGTCCCCTGCCCCTTGCGCATCAAGTCCCTCGCGCGATACACCGCTTCCAGCATCAAGGAGCGGGTCCCATGGGCATCAACGACGAACGCGATATCGAGGCCAACCTTCAGATCGGGCCAACCGATCTTGGGCAGGTCCGCCTGTTTGTCGAAGCCGGTGGCACAGAGATCCCGATGGATTTCACGCCGAACGAAGCGCAGGAAATCGCGGAAGAAATCCTTGCGGCGGCCAAAGCTGCCCGTGCATTGAAACGGTAAAGACGCGATGATGCCCCTTTGGCGGATCGGGGCATGGATGTTTGTCGCCATGACCTGCATCGTCGGGGGTGA
>JAHDFG010000023.1 GCA_020628265.1 Pseudooctadecabacter sp.
CGGTGATCTTTTTTCGCAAGGTATTGCGGTTGATGCCAAGCAACTCGGCACATTTAGCCTGATTGCCGGAGGTGGCATCAAGGGCGATTTCGATAAGCGGTGCCTCCACTTCACGTAAGACCCGTTGATAAAGGCCGGGCGGCGGCAGCATACCGCCGTGCAGATCGAAGTAGCGCTTCAGGTGCTGGGCAACAGAGCCTGACAGCTTGTCAGAGTTGCCCGTCTGCAAAGGCTCAACCGCAGGCTGGGAGCCAAGGACCTGCTCCACTTCGGGGCGATGGATTTCTTCGTTCGTGGCTGTGACCACGAGGCGGCGAACCACGTTTTCAAGCTGGCGGACGTTGCCGGGCCATGTATAGGCCCGCACGATGTCCACGGCTGAACTGGCCAGCCTGCGGGTGGGCGCACCTTCCCGCGCCGCGCGGGCCAGAAAGTGATCCGCCAGCAGCGGGATATCGTCCACGCGGTCGCGCAAAGGCGGCACGGTCACGGTTACACCGGCCAAGCGGTAGTACAGATCCTCACGCACCTTGCCGTCTTCGAGTGCCTCCAGCAGGTCCGAGCGCGATGTGGCCATGATCCGCGGTGCGGTGTCGCCCATGGCGTCCAGCATCCGCACGATCCGGCCTTGGGTGTCCATTGGCAGATCGCCCACTTCGTCAAAGACCAGTGACCCGCCTTTTGCGCGGGCCAGCAATGTAGACGGGCCGTCCATCCCTTCAAGGTCCGAGGCCGAGGCCACGACGAACGGGAGCGACCGGCGATCGGAAAAATCGTGAATGGCTTTGGCGATCAGACTTTTACCCGTTCCGCTTTCGCCCGTGACCAGCACGGACAGCGGTGTGTTCATGACGCGTGCCACCAGCCGATACAGCGCCTGCATGGCCGGGGTCCGTCCCACCAAGGGCAGATCGTCGGTCTCATCGACATCCGACTTCGGAGCCGGCGCGTGGCGTTTGACCTCCAACGCGCGGGCCGCGCGTTTCATTAGGTCCGGCAGATCGAAAGGTTTCGGCAGGTAGTCATAGGCATCTGCCTCGGCCGCCTGAATAGCGGTCATGATGGTGTTCTGGGCCGAAATGACGATCACAGGCAAACCGGGGCGCGCCTCGGCAATCTTGGGCAATTGGTCCAGCCCGTTCCCGTCGGGCATCACCACGTCCGAAATGACCAGATCGCCCTTTCCCTCTTCCACCCAACGCATCAACGTCACGAGCGACGAGGTGGCGTGGACTTTACAGCCAGCACGGGTCAGCGCCTGGGTCAGAACTGTCCGGATTGTCCGGTCGTCATCAGCTACAAGAACTGTTCCATCCATTATTCTTCGTCTCCGTTGTAGTCTTTGGGCACGGTCGGCAGGGACACGCGGAACACCGTCCGCCCCGGCACGCTGTCCGCTGAAATCCAGCCGCCAACATCGGCCACCAGCTTGCTCACCAGTGCGAGGCCAAGGCCGGTGCCGTTCTCTTTGCCCGAAATAAAGGGTTCAAACACATCCGCTGCAATCTCGGGCGGAAGGCCGGGCCCGTCGTCGATAATCTCAACCTGTAAAGGCAGCCGCGCACCTGTCCCGTCCTCCCGTTGCAGCCGCAATGACGGTTCATAGAAGGTGTGCAGGGTGATCGACCCGCCAGAACTTCCGGCCTCCGATGCGTTCTTGAGCAGGTTCAAGAACACCTGAAGCAACTGGTCCGCATCCGCAAAGGTCGGCGGCAGCGAGGGGTCGTAGTCCTCGATCAGCATCATGTGGGCACCAAAACCCAAGGACGCCGATTGCCGTGCGCGGTCCAGAACATCGTGAATATTGACCGGCGCACGTTTCGGCGGCTGCAGATTGCCGAACTGTTCAACCTGTTCCAGCAGCTTCACAATCCGGCGCGATTCCTCGACGATCAGGTCGGTCATCTCGCGGTCGCCATTGGACAGCGTCATCGACAACAGCTGCGCAGCCCCCGTGATCCCAGCAAGCGGATTCTTGATTTCATGGGCGAGCATTTCGGCCATGCCGATGGCAGACCGCGCCGCGCGGATCGACGACGCTGATTTATGCAGCCGCGAGGCCATCTCGCGCGGCTCGAAAATCATGATCATTTGGTCGCCACCGTCCAACAGAGGCGCAAACTGGACGTTGCATTGCAAGGGCGCGCGTTCACCGCTGCTGACATCCACGTCGTTGACGAACAGCGAGGTGCGATTGGCGCTGGCGCGGGCATAGGCCTCTTCCAGCGGGGCGTCGATCATCACTTTGTCCCAAAGGGACGCGCCCTTGAGGGATTTGGCGGAAAGGTTCAGAAATGCCTCTGCCGCGGGGTTGCTATCGGCGATGGTGTCATCACTGTTCAGCAACAGCGCCGGCACCGGCAGGGAATTCCAGAGCGCGTTCATGCGGCCACCTGCCCCGCCAGAGCCTCTGGCAGCAGTTGCTGGACTTTGGCCGTATCCCGTTCGGTCAGAACCTGTTTGCGCAAGGGCCCTTCGGTTCCGGCAACGTCCATGTACCACCCCAAATGTTTGCGGGCGACTTTGCCGCCCAAAGCGCTGCCATAGAACGACAGCATCGCGTCGTAGTGGCCGCACACCATGTCAATAAACGCTTCACCCTTCGGTGCGGGCGGAGGTGTGGTACCCGCCAATCCGCAAGCCACGTCACGCAGCACCCACGGGCGACCCTGCGTCCCTCGTCCGATCATCACCCCGTCAGCGCCGGATTGGGACAGCGCCGCTTTTGCAGTCGCCACATCGACAATGTCGCCGTTGGCAATCACGGGGATCGCCACGGCGTCCTTCACCGCAGCAATTGCAGCCCAATCGGCACGACCCTTGTAGAACTGGCACCGCGTGCGCCCGTGGATCACGATCCGCTTGATCCCTGCCGCCTCGGCCCGTTTTGCCAGCTCGGGCGCGTTGAGCATGTCATCATCCCACCCCAAACGCGTTTTCAGGGTCACCGGAATATCCACCGCTTCAACGACCGCTTCGATCAATGTCAGCGCATGGTCCAGATCGCGCATCAGCGCTGAACCCGAATAGCCGTTTGTGACCTTCTTGGCCGGACAGCCCATGTTGATATCGACCATCGCGGCCCCGTTGGCCTCAACCGCGCGGGCAGCCTCTCCCATCCAATAGGCATCTCGGCCTGCCAGTTGGACGGCTGTGTTGGTCTGATCGAAACCCAACTCGGCCTTCTCCCGCACACCGGGTTTGGCCTGCACCATTTCCTGACTGGCCACCATTTCCGAGACGACCCAGCCTGCGCCAAATGACGCCACAAGCTGCCGGAACGGCAGGTCCGTGATGCCGGCCAAAGGGGCCAGAGCAACAGGGGACGTAGGATCAGGAAGGGGAATATCGCGCCTCATGCCCGATTTTGTAGCGCTGAGTCGGGCAAGAAACAACGCGTCGCCGGTCAATAAATAGGCGAAAAACACAATACGACTAAATTTTAGGCAATCTAATCGCCTTTTCCTGCCCCAACGCACTGGCTACAACAAGTCAAGCAAACCAAAGGGATAGTGATGGCCACAGCCGCCGCAATAATCGTCGCCGCGGGACGTGGCACCCGCGCTGGCGGACCACTGCCCAAACAATGGCAAAAGGTCGCCGGAAAGCCCGTTCTCGACCATACCTTGCGCATTTTTGAGGCACACCCGCGGATCGCCGAGATTGTTCTTGTCGTCGCGTCTGACGATCTGGATCTGGTCGCTGAGCACGGCTTTGACCAGCGGGCCAAAGTCGTGACCGGCGGGGCAGAACGCGCGTTGTCCGTGCAGGCGGGTGTCGCGGCGGCGGAGGCCGACCTTGTCCTAATCCATGATGGGGCCCGCTGCACCCTGCCCGCCGACGTCATTGACCGCGTGCTGGACGCGCTTGACCGTGCTGATGGCGCCGCCCCTGCCTTGGCCGTCACCGACGCCCTTTGGCGCAGTGAGGTAGGTCAGGTCACTGGCGTTCAGGACCGCACCGGCCTGTTCCGCGCGCAGACGCCGCAAGGTTTTCGCAGAACAGCGTTCGAGGCCGCATTGAATGATCACTTCGAAGGGGCGGCAGACGACGTCGAAGTGGCCCGCCGCGCAGGCCTTGACGTGGCAATCGTTGAGGGCGACGAACGCAATCTGAAAATCACGACGGCAGCGGACTTCGACCGCGCCGCCAAGCTACTGGAGCCCATGATGGACATTCGCACCGGCAACGGCTTTGACGTGCACCGTTTTGGGGAGGGCGACCACGTGGTGCTCTGCGGCGTCAAAGTCCCCCATGATCGCGGGCTTCAGGGGCATTCAGATGCGGACGTGGGCATGCACACCGTCACGGATGCGATTTACGGCGCGCTGGCCCAAGGCGACATTGGTCAGCATTTCCCGCCCTCTGATCCGCAGTGGAAAGGTGCCGCCAGCCATATTTTCCTAGAGCACGCCTGTGCATTAGCGCGAGAGATGGGGTTCACTATCACCCATGTCGACTGCACGCTGATCTGCGAATTCCCCAAGATCGGCCCCGTAGCCCCCGCCATGCGGACGGAAATGGCACGGATCATGGGGATGGACGAAGACCGCGTGAGCGTAAAGGCCACGACATCCGAACGGCTTGGGTTCACTGGCCGCGGCGAGGGCATTGCGGCACTGGCAACAGCAACACTGGTGAAGTCATGAAGAACGAATGGGCCAAGATCACCGCGACGTACTTTTACATAGGCTACCTGAAGCCTGCTCCGGGCACGTGGGGGTCGCTGGCTGCCCTGCCCCTTGCATGGCTGATCTATGCCATCGGCGGTGTCTGGTTGTTCATCATCGCCATCCCCGCAGCCTATGTGAAAGGCTATCTGGCAACCAAGTGGATGACCGAAGGATCAGACAACCACGACCCTTCAGAGATTGTCATCGACGAAGTGGTCGGTCAGTGGATCGCGTTGCTGCCCGTGTTCATCGGCGCATCGCACGCTGGCGTGGATGTCCTTGCCCTATGGCCGGGTTGGATCGCGGCCTTTGTGCTGTTCCGCCTCTTTGACATCACCAAACCCGGCCCTGTCGGGTGGGCGGACGCCAAAAACAACGCCACGGGCGTGATGCTGGACGATGTGATTGCGGGTGTCATGGCGGCGGTTGGTGTCGCTGGCCTCGCCGCAATCTGGCACGGGATCGGGGCATGAGTGCAGAAAAGACGCTTTCAGCCTTGATAGACCGTGGCTGGATGCTGGCGACGGCTGAAAGCTGCACAGGTGGCATGATCGCGGCTGCTATCACGGACATTGCCGGTTCTTCAGCGGGCTTTGATCGTGGCTTTGTAACCTATTCTAACAACGCCAAGGCAGAGATGTTGGGCGTACCGATGCCTCTGATCGAAGTACACGGCGCGGTCTCCGAAGAGGTCGCACGTGCCATGGCGGACGGGGCTTTGGTCCGTTCAGACGCACAAATTGCCGTAGCCGTTACAGGCATCGCGGGGCCCGGCGGGTCAGATCATAAGCCCGAGGGCCGCGTGTGCTTTGGTTTGGCGGTGAGCCACAGCGCAACCCATGTCGAGACCGTGGAGTTCGGTCCGCTCGGCCGCGCCGAAGTCCGCAGGCGGACTGTCGAACATGCCCTGTCACTCGTTCATGAGGCCGCCAGCCGGTAATAGCCCGCTTTTTGAGCATACGCGCCAATTACCGCCCATGTTTTAATCAATACACAACTTGCACACGAAGTAAGCGCCCCCTGCTGCAGTTGCTTCTTTTTCAACCACTCCGAATCCGCTTTGTCGCGCGTCAATGAAACGTTTGCGCGGAAAAACCGCGCCGACAGACGACAAAGGGGACAACACCATGAACGGAGCGGATACCGCTTGGATTATCGTCGCCACAGCCCTTGTGCTGTTTATGACCCTCCCGGGTCTGGCGCTCTTTTACGGCGGGCTTGTGCGCGCGCGAAACGTGCTTTCGGTCTTTATGCAGTGCTTCGGCATTGCCTGCCTGATGAGCATCCTTTGGCTGGCGGTGGGCTATTCCATCGCCTTTGGCGACGGCAACGCCTATTGGGGCGGCTTGGGTAAGGCCTTCTTGAATGGCGTGGATGCGGACACCGTGTCGGGCACCATCCCCGAAGTGTTGTTCTTTGCCTTCCAGATGACCTTCGCCATCATTACGCCCGCCCTGATCGTGGGCGCCTATGTGGAACGCATCGGCTTTGCGTTCGTCATGGTGTTCTCGGGCCTGTGGATGCTGATCTGCTATGCGCCTGTCGCACACTGGATCTGGGGTGGCGGCCTGCTCGCCGGTGCCGAATGGTCCCTGTTTGAGGAAGGCGTGAATGACTTTGCGGGCGGCATCGTGGTGCACCAGACCGCAGGCCTCGCGGCCCTCGTCGTGGCCTTCTTCCTTGGCCAGCGTCGTGAAAAGTCCAAGCCGCCGCACAATCCCGGCATGGTGATGATCGGGGCTGCGATGCTTTGGGTTGGCTGGTTCGGCTTCAACGGCGGCTCCCAGCTGGCAGCGGACGGCGGTGCTGCGATGGCGCTGACGGTCACGCATATTTCCGCGGCGACTGCGTCGCTGACATGGATCGCCTATGAACGCATCCGGTTTGGCAAATCCTCCCTTGTTGGGATGGTCACCGGTACGATTGCCGGCCTCGCCTCGATCACGCCTGCCTCCGGTTCTGTTGGTCCGGTCGAAGCACTGATCATCGGTGCGATTGCCGGTGTGGGTTGTCAGATCATGTGCGGCGTTGTCAAAGACATGATGAAGATCGACGACACGCTGGACGTCTTTGCAGTTCACGGCGTGGGCGGCATGTTCGGCATCGTGATGCTCGCCGTGCTTGGTCATGCCGACTGGACAGCCCAGCTGGGCGGCCTCGCAGTTGTTGGCGTCTGGACGCTGGTCATCACCACAATCATCGTGCTGGTTGTAAAGGCCATCTTCCCGCTGCGGGTCAGCGAAGAGGACGAGCACCAAGGCCTCGACATCACGTCCCACGGCGAACGCGCCTACGACATGACGAGCTAACGCTTGCCACAAAACAGCAGAAAGGGCGCCTTTAGTCGGGCGCCCTTTTTATTTGGAAACACGCAGTTTGAAACGCCGGCATCTCACGCGTCTGCATCGCCGACCAAAGCTGTGTTGCCCTCTCGACGCCAAGCAGTGTTCCGATTTTTTGACGAATACGGCCGGTCAGCTGGTCCACGGGCACCTGGTCCGCCAGATCATAGGTCGCGATGACGTCGCCGTCTGGTGTCTTGATCCGAACCCTTGCTTGTGTTTCCGACAGATCGCCTGATGCATGAACGGTTACGGAATGCCGCATCGTCGCGATGATCGGGTCTTTCGCGATCTCATCGGTGAACGAGCCGATGTCGTCTGTGGGATATCCCAATGCCGCCATTGCGGCGACATGCCGGTAGCTGAATTTCGCGCCCAGACCGGTGTCAGGATCGGGTTGGTTGCACACGCTCATCCAGCGGGGATGCGTTTCTATGTCGATGGCCTCCATCTCAGTGACATTGGCGGCACGAAGGGCCTCCAGCGTGGCATGCAACCCGTGACAGCATGCATGGAATTTGTGGGAAAGATTATCGAGACGCCAATCGATCCCAAGATCGACCAACGCCGCCTCGTCACAAGCTGCATCATGGGCCGCCGCAAAAGCCTCCAGCCCCTCTGCGGGGCCCGTCATTCCAGCGGCAGCCCACCGGGTCGCCTCAACAGCCGCCCGTGCGGCAAGCCCCGCATTCAAGGGCTTTCCCATCGTCCCGAACTGCGCCTTCAAACCGCTCGCCATACTCGCGCAGAGGCCGAGTGCCGCGCGCGCCTTTGGGGCCGTCAGACCGTGCAGCCGGATCAATCCCAGGCAGGCCCCGAACGCCCCTGCGGTTGCCGTCTGGTGAAAGCCACGTTGATAGTGATCGCGTCCCAGCCATACGCCAATCCGGACAGATGCCTCCATTCCAATCAGTGCGGCTTCTTCAAAGGCTTTCCAGTCTTGTGGCCCTTCCGCCATCAGCGCAGACAGGACAACTACAGACGGGTGCCCGATGTGGTCAAAATGCGTGTCGTCATAGTCCAGCGCATGGGACAAAGTGCCGTTCACCAGCGCCGCAGCAGGCGCCGTCATCGCCATTCCTTGCGCAAATGTTGACGCCGGCCCCGAAGGCCCCTGACCCTGCGCCCATCGGGAGAACGTGCCCTCCGCCGCCCCTGCGATGCCGCAAGCAGCCCAATCCACCGCAGACAAATTGACGATGTGGGGCGCGCGTTCCGACGCCTTAATTGGTCCTAGGGCGAATTCGATTAAGGAGGCGGTAACGGTCATATCATCACCCTGCCCCAGCCGGACCTAGCCGTAAAGATCCGCCGCGCGGCGTTCGAAAGCGCGGACGATCCGTTGCATGGCCTCGTTAAAAAACATTCCAGCGGCGCCCTGCAACAACCGGTTGCGGAATTCAAAGTCCACCTCGAAGTGGACGTCGCAACCGCCCTCGGCCTCCGAGAAGGTCCATGTGCTTTCAAGATACTTGAACGGCCCGTCGATGTAGGCGGTGTCAATCCGTTTGCGGTCCGGCCAGAGCAACACGCGGCTGCCGAACTTCTCGCGGAAGACTTTGAAGCTGATCACCAGATCGGCCAGCATTTCGACATGGTCCCCATGATCCACCGTCGATCTGACCCGTGCGGCCGCCGTCCACGGCAGAAACTTCGGGTACTGGCCCACATCCGCGACAAGGTCATACATCTGTTGCGGGGTGTACGGCAGACGTTTGGTTTCTGAATGGGCGGGCATCGAGGTGCTTTCGCTGGTAACTTGCCCGCCACATGTCGTATGGTCTGGCCGGAATTTCAAGCAATTGCACGACAGGCGGACCACATGACGCAAGCGGCCCCAAAGCCAGAGTATGTTATCGACCAGATGATCTCTGCGAAATCCATTGCCGCACGGATCGAGGACCTCGCGGCGGAGATTGCTACGGAATACGCTGGAACGGACAAGCTGGTCGTTGTCGGCCTGCTTCGCGGGTCGTTTGTGTTTATCGCAGATCTGGTGCGGGAACTGGATCTGCCCGTTGAGGTCGATTTTCTTGAAGCCAGCAGCTATGGCGACGCGATGGAAAGCAGCCGCGAGGTCCGCATTTTGAAAGACCTGCGCGGCCAGATCGAAGGGCGTGATGTGCTGGTTGTCGAAGACATCGTCGACACGGGCCACACCCTGCATCAGGTCATCGACATGCTGAACACCCGCCATCCGCGCAAATTGCATTCCATCGCTCTGCTCGACAAACCCAGCCGGCGTGAGGTCGACATGAAAGCCACGTGGACGGGGTTCGAGATACCGGACGAATTTGTCGTGGGCTACGGGATCGACTATGCCCAGCGGAACCGTAACCTGCCCTTCATCGGCAAGGTCCGCTTCGTATGAACGTCACCCGCATGTTCCTGAAGATGAGCCAATGGGCGCGGAACCCGCCATCCGAGGGGCGCGTGAAGCTGGTAATCGGAGTGATCCTGCTGTGCCTCGTGCTTGTCGGCATCGAGATGTTTATCGGCTGGCCGGAATGGGCCAAGGTGGAGAGGCTGCGGGGGCTGTAGGCCCTTTTGCAGCTTCAAACGCTCTCAAACGCTTCGGCACCCAAACTCTGTAAGGTTTAGCGCCTCGCCGGATCAGGACCCCAGTTTTTCAAGACGTGCGGCCCGAAGTTTCGCGAAATCGTCGCCCGCGTGATAGCTCGACCGCGTGAGCGGCGTTGCCGACACCATCAGGAAGCCCTTGTTATAGGCGGTCTTCTCGTAGGTCGCGAATTCCTCGGGCGTGACAAAGCGGTCGACAGCGTGGTGTTTCGGTGTGGGCTGCAGGTACTGACCGATGGTCAGAAAATCGATATCCGCTGCCCGCATGTCTTCCATGACCTGCACAACGGCCTGTTTGTCCTCACCAAGACCGACCATGATGCCCGACTTGGTGAACATCGCCGGATCGAGTTCCTTGACCCGCTGCAGCAGACGCAGAGAGTGGAAGTACCGCGCGCCGGGGCGCACTTCCGGATAAAGGCCTGGAACGGTTTCAAGATTGTGGTTGAACACATCCGGCTTGGCGGCCACGACCACCTCAAGCGCGCTGTCATCACAGCGGATGAAATCCGGTGTCAGGATTTCAATCGTCGTGCTGGGGGACTGGCGGCGCACCGCGCGGATGGTCTGGGCGAAGTGTTCGGCCCCGCCATCTTCCACATCGTCGCGGTCGACAGACGTAATGACCACGTGGTTCAGCCCCAGTTTCTTGACCGCATCGGCCACACGGCCCGGTTCAAACACATCCAAGGCTTCTGGTGGTTTACCGGTGGCAATGTTGCAGAAGGTACAAGCACGGGTGCAGACCTCACCCATAATCATCATGGTGGCGTGGCCTTGGCTCCAGCATTCGCCCACGTTCGGACATCCTGCCTCTTCGCAAACGGTCGTAAGCTTGTGTTCGCGCATGATATTTCGGGTATCGCGGTAGCCTTCACTTGTCGGGGCCTTCACACGAATCCAGTCCGGCTTTTTCGGTTGCGGCGCATCAGGGCGCTTTTGCTTTTCCGGATGGCGTTGGGACGGAATTTTCAAATCGCGTGTGGTCATGCGGTCTCTCCTCTTGCCCCTAAGTAGGCGGAGAAACGCGGTTTGTCCAAGGATCAAGGTGTCGCGGAAGGCAGGGTTGCAGGCAGAACATGGCTTTTGCCGGATCCTCAGCCGATCCGCGGCCCCAATTCTCCAGTCTGTTCATAATGCAGGACAAGCCGCTGCAACGCGATCCGCAGAACCACCTTGCCTGACCGCGCAGCCCAGCCCATGGCCTTCTCGGTGGTCTCCAGACCTTCGAGCAGACAGCAACACCGCAAAGCCACTTCGGATAGGCCCGGCCCAAGGAATTCCAATGCGATGCGCACCTGACGGGCAGCGTCATCATCCGGCGCATCGGGGATGTTCTGGGTCTCGATCGCGGTCAGAATGCCGGCCCAATCGGGGACGTCCCGATCACTGCGTTGGGCGCGCACCTGTGCCAGTTCGAAATCCTCGCGCAGGCGTTCTGCTGCCCGCACCATGGCGCGGTTCAGGAACGGATTGCCGTCGCGATCCTTGCGGCGCGACAGACAAGTCACGGGGCTGTCTTGCGCGGGCATCCTTACAATGGTCGCCTTGTCGCCCCATGTCCCTGTGCCCGCAGGAGCATGGCCAAAGCCCTCCGCCTGTTCCGCAAAGGCCCGTGCCTTGTTTTCGCTGTCTGCCACCAGTTCGCGCAAGGCTACACGCCCCGCAGACGTAATGCGATAGCGCAGCACCTTGCCAAAGGCCTTTCCTGCCGCAATCCACCCGCGAAGGGCGAGCGTCATAGCCGTGGATGCGGGCAGCTTGGCCCCGTGTTCAGGCTCGCCACTGGCAGTGTCCTGCAAAATGACCCCCTGCTCCATGCCCATCGCGATCGCCAGCATCGCATCGGGCATTGCCAGACGGCGCAGCGCTTGCATCATCTCAAGGCTCGACGGAAGCTCCTTGCCACCGTCATCCGCCAACGCCTTGATTGCGCGGTCGACAAGAGGATCGTCCCTTAGGGTTTCAACCTTGCGGATTTGCCGCATGATGGTGGACGCATGACACGATTGCGACCGTGCCAACGACCGGATGGGCTGGCCCAGCTCGGTGTGAAATACATAGTTGCGAACATCGATGGGCACCCAAGAGGGCACACCACGCTGCATGAGATCTGCGTCCGTCATCCGTTGTCCCAATCCCCTCTTGTGACCTCCAGCACGGTCAAAGGTTAACGCAACCTTTACGTGTATTTGTTTCCAGAAAGTTAATTTTATCCACAGACAACTAAAATTGTCGCCAAACTGTAAACAATGGTAAACGGACCGTTCGGTGTGAGTTATCCACACGCAACACCCCAATAGGTTGTGTCATTTTCAAGGCACACCGATAAAGGGAGAGCACCATGGAAGACGTCCTGACACTGATATCACGCCTGAAACGCCCAACCCTGCTGGTCCGCACCGCACGGCACGGCATTGAGGACTACAACCGCATCGTGCACCTGCGCCGCCTGTTGAAAACAGAGGCCCTGCCAGGCCCCGGTCAGGCCATCATCAAGCTGCTGGAAATCGAAGGCACGGTAAATGCACAACGGATCGAGAAGAAGGCGGAATATTCCGTCGCCCGCCATGTAGAGCTAATCGTGGCCCTGATGTGCGAGGCCCGTATCCTCAAGGCGTCAAACGCCGCTCGGGACCGTGCACTCGCGACGACATCATAAAGGCGCTTTACATAAAGCTGTCGGGCATTGATGCCTTCTTGTCAGCCACGTATGCCTCGAGCTTTGCCTTGATCTCGGGGTCCAGCGCCGGTGCCTGATAGCTGTCCAACAGTTTGGAAACCCGAGCAGATGCAAGGGTCTGACTGTCGCGCGCGCCCTCTTCTTCCCAGGTCTCGAAGGGTTTGTAGTCAAACACCTCTGACCGCCAGAAGGCTGTTTTGAAGTTGGCTTGGGTATGGGCACAGCCAAGGTAATGTCCTCCCGGGCCCACCTCACGGATAGCGTCCATTGCTTGGGCATTCTCGTCAATCTCAACGCCACGCGCCATGTGGTGCAAGGTGCCCAGTTGATCGGCATCCAGCACGAATTTTTCAAAGTCGGCGACAAGGCCGCCCTCCAGCCAGCCGCAGGAATGCAGCATGAAATTGACACCTGACAACAGCCCCATGTTGAGGCTGTTTGCCGTCTCATAGGCCGCCTGCGCATCGGGCAGTTTCGATCCGCAGAACGACCCCGCCGAACGATAAGGCAGCCCCATCCGGCGGGCCAACTGCCCTGCCCCGTTGGTGATCTGCGCAGCCTCTGGCGTCCCGAATGTGGGCGCGCCGGAGTTCATGTCGATCGACGTCACGAAGGTCCCGAAAATGGCGGGTGAACCCGGACGGATCAGCTGGCTGTAGGCGACGCCCGCCATCACTTCGGCCAGCACCTGTGTCAACGTGCCCATGACGGAAACTGGCGCCATGGCCCCGCCAACAATAAAGGGCGAGATGATAGACGCCTGATTGTGCGCGGCGTAAACTTCAAGCGCACCCATCATGGTCTGATCGAACGTCAGCGGGGAGTTGATGTTGATGAGCGACGTCATCACCGTGTTGTCGCGCACAAAGTCCGCGCCGAACAGGATTTCGCACATCTCAATGCTGTCTTGGGCGCGGCTGGGTTCTGTTACAGAGCCCATGAACGGCTTGTCCGACAGGGTCATATGGGCCAGCAGCATATCAAGATGCCTTTTGTTAACCGGCACATCAGTAGGCTCGCATACGGTGCCACCGGAATGGTGCAGCCACTTGGACATATAGGCCAGCTTCACGAACTTCTGGAAATCATCCAGCGTTGCATAGCGGCGGCCACCTTGGGCATCGCGCACAAAGGGCGGGCCATAGACCGGCGCCAGAACCAGATTGTCGCCACCGATCGTCACGGATTTCTCGGGATTGCGAGCATGCTGGACGAAGGTGCGCGGGGCCGTGCTGCACAACTTGCGTGCCAGCCCTTTGGGCAAACGCACCCTTTCCCCTTCTACGATCGCCCCAGCCGCGCGCCAGCGGTCCAAAGCATCAGGATTGTCCACAAAGGCAACACCTGTTTCTTCCAGCACAATCTCGGCGTTGCGTTCGATGATCTCTAGGGCCTCGTCCGACAGCATCTCAAGGTTGGGGATGTTGCGTTCAATAACCGGTGCCGTCTCAAACGAAACGGCGGTGCGTTCGGCCCGGCGTGCGGCACCACCGCCCCCGCGTCCCCGACGGCCCCGTGCTGGCGCTGTGCTGGCATCTGTCATCGCTCGTTCCCCTTCGATTCCCGATTGCCCTTTTGCTACACCTCCCCCGATGCGCACCTGTGGCAGTTTCCGCCCCCTGACACCTGAAAGCGACATTGCACCCCACGTGAGACACCGGTAGCCACGCCACCATGACCGACATCAGCACCCACTGGCGCCCCGCGCCCCAGATCCGCACAAAGGCCCTGGCGCTTGTCCAAAGGGACGACAAACTGCTGGTTTGCGCCATCCGTAGCGACGACGGCAGCATCAAAGGCTGGCGCCCTTTGGGGGGCACCGTCGAATTCGGTGAACGGGCCGCAGATACAGTGGTGCGCGAACTGGCCGAAGAACTGGGGGCCACCGCCCGCGTCGACCAACCGCGGGGGGCGCTGGAAAACATCTACACCCACCACGGCGAAACAGGACATGAAGTTGTCCTACTCTTCGACGTCACCTTGATCGAGGCAGGTCTGGCAAGCGCGGATGAATTTATCCTCGCCGAAGACGACGGCTCCCGTCATCTGGCCGCTTGGGTCCCGCTGACACGGTTCACCAAAAAGCACACCCCGCTGTTTCCCGACGGTCTCCTGCCGATCCTGACCTAATCTCTTCTTCTGACCCGAAAACTCCCCCCGGAGGGTCGGTCAGCCGCATGTCCACACCCTGTTCGTGCGAATCCTTGCCTCTCCATCCGCACCGATTTACTTGGGCGCATGGATATTGTTGACCACGACCGCCTCCTCATCATCGACTTCGGATCGCAAGTGACGCAGCTGATCGCGCGCCGCCTGCGTGAGTTGAACGTCTATTGTGAAATCCACCCCTACCAGAACGTCACCGACGCCAAACTGGCCGAGATTGCGCCAAAGGCCGTGATCCTGTCCGGCGGGCCGGATTCTGTGACGCGTGAGGGGTCCCCCCGCGCCCCCGAAAGCCTCTGGACCATGGGCGTGCCGGTTTTGGGCATTTGCTATGGCCAGCAGGTCATGATGACCCAGCTGGGCGGCGAGGTGCATGGCGGCAAGATCACCGGCGGTGGCGGCACGGCCGAATTCGGCCGCGCTTATGTCACCCCCACGGACGACCGGATCGATGCGCTGGCAGGCTGGTTCCTTGAGGAGCGCGAACAGGTCTGGATGTCCCACGGGGATCACGTCGCCAAACTCGCCCCGGGGTTTGAGGTCTACGGGACTTCCCCCAACGCGCCCTATGCCATCACCGCTGATCTGGAACGCAATTTCTATGCGGTGCAGTTCCATCCGGAAGTTCACCACACGCCCAATGGTGCCACGTTCTTCGAGAATTTCATCAAGATCGCAGGCTTCACCGGCGATTGGACCATGGGCGCTTACAAAGACATCGCGATTGAGAAAATCCGCGAACAGGTGGGCGACAAGCAGGTGATCTGCGGCCTCTCTGGCGGCGTTGACAGTTCCGTCGCCGCGGCCTTGCTGCACGAGGCGATTGGCGATCAGCTGACATGTGTGTTCGTTGACCACGGTTTGCTGCGCCTGAACGAGGCCGACGAAGTCGTGACCATGTTCCGCGACCACATGAACCTGAAGGTGATCCACGCGGATGAGACGGAGTTGTTCCTTGGCGAACTCGAAGGCCAATCCGACCCCGAGACGAAGCGCAAGATCATCGGCAAGCTCTTCATCGACGTCTTCCAGAAATATGCCAATGAGATCGAGGGCGCGGAATTCCTTGCTCAAGGCACGCTGTATCCAGACG
>JAHDFG010000024.1 GCA_020628265.1 Pseudooctadecabacter sp.
GATTTCAAGAAGACCGATTTCATCGGACGTGCCGCCCTAGCGCGCAACGCCGCCGACCCGCGTCGCAAGCTGGTTGGACTGAAGTTCCACCGCAAAGAAGCGCCGACCCATGGAGATCCTGTTTTTGCGGGCCGCGAACAGGTCGGCGTTGTGACCAGCGCAACCTATTCTCCCCAGTTGGGACATGCGATTGCGATGGCGCGGGTCACGATTGAAGACAGCGACGTCGGCAATACGCTTGAGGTCGGGCGTCTGGACGGCCACATGAAACGGCTGCCTTGCACCGTTTGCGATATTCCTTTCCTTGACCCCAAGCGGGAAAAGCCGAGGGCCTGACGCGCAATTCTGTGTGGTTCTCTTTACGTAACCGATCCGTGCTGCCATCTTTTGACAGATTTTCTAACGCACGGGGGCGGTATGACCATCCGACAGCTTCGCACGCTTGTTGCTGTGGCAGATGCTAAAACGTTCAGCGCCGCCGCAGAAGTGGTCCATGTGACCCACGCCGCCGTCAGCCAGCAGATGCAAAGCCTTGAGGCTGAGCTGGGCGTGGTCCTGTTCGACCGCACCCCGCGCACACCCGAACTGACCCCCGCCGCCCGTGAGATCGTTGCCAAGGCCCGCAAATTGATCGCCGAATATGACGGGCTGGCGGCTTCGGTGCATGGGGACGGGGCGTTGCAGGGGGTCCTGAACCTAGGTGTGATGCGTACGACGCTGACTGGTCTGACTCCAAGGGCCGTCGCGATCCTCAAGGCGAAATTTCCCGACCTTGGCTTGCACTTGCGAACCGGACTGACGAGGGCTCATCTGTCAGATATCGAACGCGGGCAACTGGATGCGGCGCTGGTCTCGAAGCCCCATCAGCTGCCGCTGGGATTGGTATTTCGGACCGTCGCTGAAGAACAGATGCACTTGATTGCTGGTCCCGAAGACGCAGGCCGCACGGCCGAAGACCTGCTGCGCAATCGGCCCTTTATCCGGTTTGATCGTGGCGCCGTGGTGGGTGCGTTGATCGACAACTGGATCGTCTCCAAAGGGATCAAGGTGACCGAAGCGATGGAACTCGACAGCCCAGAGGCGATCGCAAGCATGGTCCACGCAGGCCTAGGCGTTTCAATCGTGCCGGATCTGGTGGTCAAGGCCGCGCAGCAGCCATCGGTTTTCTCGGTGTCGTTGGGGCAGGGGGCACCGACGCGCACATTGGGTCTGGTGCACCGCGACGGACATCCGAAGAGGCGGGCGCTGAATGAGCTACATGAGGCGTTTCTGACAGCCCTTGATCCCGTCCGGAAGCCCAGCCGCACCTGATGTCAGGGTTCAGTGTTCTATCGTGGTCGCCGCGGGTGGCTCGATCAATCACTTGACCGGCATAGGGGGTGGGCTTGGCCGGGTGTTCTAGATGACCTCGTCCGACCGGTCATCGCTTTCACCGTAGCGTTTCAGAACTGCCGGTTTTGTACCTTCGTAGACACGGTCGATGTTTGCCGCGATTTTGGCGTTCTCCCGTTCAAACAGGCAGTTGCCCTCCAGATCGGAGGCCACGATAAACGGCCCCATCCTGTTACAGCGGATCACCCACATGGCCTGAGCGAGGCCAAGCTCTTCATTCCAATGAACGGCCTCGACCTTTTCCACACCGCGCCCCAACAATGCACCGGTGCCATAGCCAACGGTCGACAGGTAAATGGCGCCGTTGGGCACGAAGTAGTCTTTGTAGTCCTTCGACGTCATCCCGCCCTTGCCGACGATCAGTTTCGCTCCCGTCTTGGCCATCCACTCTGGCAACCACTTGGCAAACCGGAAGGAGGCGGTGGCGGTGACGGCCCCCATGTCAAAACTGCCGTCTTCGCGGATGGCAGCGGCAGGGGAGCAATGGAAATTCGCTGCCGATTGGCTGGGCAATTCCATAGGGATGTTGGCCTTATCTTCCAGCGCGCGCATATAGACGCCCTCGCGCGCGGTATACATCAGCCCGTCAAGGTAGACGACATCGCCGAGCCGCAGCTGTGCCAGATCCTCTGGGGCAGGTGTCGTGGACAGAGTGATTTCGCGGGGCATTATTCAGCGGCCTCCTGTGCTGCGGGCCAATCCACTGTCTCGCGCCGTTGGTAGGGCGTAAACCAGTCGGGGTCTGTGCGGTGTTCAACTCGTCCGTCCGCGTGGATGCGGGCCACGGCCCGACGCGACGACAGACAGAACGCATGCACGGACATAGGCATCCCGCCGGTGTGGCAATAGCCCACCTCGATATTGCAATCGATCACCATGTTCTTGCCCACGAACCCCATGGCACCCATGCCTATGGAATTGCCCAGTTCCTTAAACTCGTCTTCCATCTCGGCAAGGCGCGGATCGGAATTTCTGGATCCGACAATGCGCAAGGTGGAGGCCCGTTTGCCCAAAGTCATGCAGATGTCCTTGCTGCCGCCCAAGCCGATGCCGATAATGGCGGGCTGGCAGGCGAGCCCGCGTTTCCCGAACGCCATAAGACTGTCGAGGTAGAACCGCTTGATCCCCTGAATGCCGTCGCTAGGGAACAGCATCCGGTAGTCACTGCCGAACAGCCCACCCTTATGCACCGTGATCAGGTCAATCCACGCGCCCTCCGGCTCGAAGCCATACTCAATCTCGGGCGCGCCGATGCCGACATTGTTGTCATGGTCTGTGCGCCAAAGCGGATGCACGCGGTTGGGGCGTAGGGGCACGCCATTGGTGGCGTTTGCGGTGGCGCGGCGAAGGGCGGCCTCTAGCGCGACCATCCCGCCCTCGATGCGCGCGTCGTTCCCCAGTTTCACGAACCAGCGCGGCACGCCCGTATCCCCGCACATGGCACGGCGGTCCTCTTTGGCGGCTTCGTAATTGTCGAGCATGGCCTGCAGCACGAAGGACGACAAATCCCCGTCCTCGGTCGCGGCCGCCGCCTTCAATCCGTCCAGATAATCCTGCGGGATCTCAATGGCCGCGTTGGCCATCAGGTCCTCTGCCACGCTTTGGATGGTCTCAATGGAAATCACGTTGGTCTTCCTTCTTCTGACCCGAAAACTCCGGGGGGAGGCGAAGCCGGGGGGCAGCGCCCCCCACCACAGCGGCGACGCAGTCGGCGCAACACCTCATGGCTGGGCCACCAATGTTTCTGGTTCACCGTCCGGCAGGATCGTCTCGCCCGGGCGGACGATGGTAAAGGCAACAGGCTCTCGCGTGACGCGCAGGTCATCACCGGACTTGCGGGCAACGGTGTAGTCACTGTTCTCCAGCCCCCCGTCGTCGGGGAAATCCTCACGGTAGTGTGCTCCGCGGGAATTTTCCCGCGCAAGTCCTGCCTTGGCGATGACCTCGGACACCTCGCACAAGCTGGCCATGTTGAGCCAGTCGTGCCACGTCAAATTGAACGCCAGATTGGTGTCATCAACCCCGACTTTCATAAGTGCGTCCGACACTTTCTGGATGCGGACCAAGCCCTGTTCCATCCCCGTTTTGGTTCGCATCACGCCGACATTGTCCCACATCACCTCTTGCAGGGACTGGCGCAGCGGCTGGATCAGATCCGGTTTTTGCATCAGGGGATAGACGGCGCGGGCGATCTCTGCCTGTAGAATAGTCATGTCCGGATCGCGCAGTGTCATCCCCGCGACATCGCGGCCCATGGTGTCCCCCGCGATGCCGCCAAAGACGGTCGAGTTTGCCACGCCGTTGCCGCCCAGCCGGTTGGACCCATGTGCACCGCCCGCGTCCTCGCCCGCCACGTAAAGACCCTCCATTTCAGTGCGGGTGTCCACATCCACCACGACACCGCCCATGAAGTAATGCGCGGTCGGCACAACCTCGACCTGACCTGCCGCCAGATCGAACCCGCTGTCCGCGCAGCGTTTGACCATGCCTTTGAATTTCTGGCGCACGTTCTCCGGCCCCAGATGGGACATGGAAATGAACACGCCCTCTTGCTCAGGATCATTGGCTTTGCGCATTTCGGCGTAGATGCCGCGGCTGACCACATCACGGGTCGCGCGTTCGCCCTTCTGGTCATAGTCGAACATGAACCGCTGGCCCGCGTGGTTCAAAAGTTGCCCGCCCGCGCCACGCAGGCCTTCCTCCAGCACGGTGCCGGTCATCCGCGTGTGACTGCCCGCCAGAAGCCCCGTTGGGTGGAATTGCACCATCTCCATATCGCGCAAGGGCAGGCCCGCGCGCAACGCCATGGCCAACCCGTCCATGGTCTTGTCGCCCGATGGCGTGTGGTATTTGTACATGGTCGGGCCGCCGCCCGTGGCCATCAGTACCGCCTTGGCGCGCACGAACCGAAAGCGCCCCGTGCGCATGTCGATCATCAACACACCGGCCAGCGATGCCCCGTCCGCCGTGGGGATCAGGCCAATCGCACGGTGTTCCTGTAGTTTCTCAACCCCGCTGGCGAGCACCTTCTCCATCAGCCGGTTGATGATCTCGATCCCCGTCAGGTCACCCTTATGGACGGTGCGGTCAGCGGTTTGCCCTGCGAAGGCTTTTTGGTGGAGGGTGCCGTCGGGGTTGCGGTCAAAGAAGCATCCGACCTCGTTTTCCAACTCACGGATCCGCACCACGGCCTGCTCGCACAGCCGCCACGCCATGTCCTGATTGGGCAGCCATTTCCCGCCCTCAATCGTGTCCATGAAATGCCGCTCAACCGTGTCGCCGCCGCCCAAGGCCACGTTGTAGCCGCCTTGCACCATGCGGGTGCAGCCGGATTTCCCGATCAGACCTTTGACAGCGATGGTGATTTTGGTGCCCTCGGGCGCGGTCTGCTGGGCATGCAGCGCCGCGAACAGACCCGCGCCGCCGGAGCCGAGGATCAGGATGTCGGTGTCATGGTGCTCAAGCGCGGTCATAGCGCCCTCATCAGGAAAAGGCAGGCCAGCAGGAAGGACACCGCCGCTGCGGCTGCTGCCAGTGTCTTGTGCGGGGCCCGCCATGGCAGGAACTCCGGCGCCATCAGGCGCAGCCCGCCGAACATGTGAATAGCCAACAGAAAGACCAGCCCGAACTCGGCGGTCTTGACGATCCCGCGTTCGGTGAACCCAAGCAACCCGTCCAGCCGCGCAGGGTCCGTCATGGCGAGAGACAGGATCCAAAAGTGCAGCGGCAGAAACAGCGCAAGTGCAAGGCCCGACAAACGGTGGACGATGAACGCGACCCAGAGCGGATGGGCGCGGTTGATGGCGTCCCGCGCCGTCATGGGGCTGCCCCATAGGTGACCGCCCAGACCGCCCGCAGGCCCAACCCTAGCAGAAAAGCGCCAGTGACCCACATGAGCGCTTCCAGACCATAGCCCCGAAACCCGCCCCATTCGGCGGCAATGGCGCGCAGGCCGATGGCTCCGTGAATGGCGATGGACAGCGTGAAGGTCGCGTAGATGGCGAACCAAAGGGCGGAGCCTTGGGTCCGGCCCAGAATTTCCTCGGCGCTCAGCCCGCCTTGAATGGCGTAGATCATCACACCGAGATGCAGAAGCACCAGCGGCGCCATGACCAACGCGGTGATCCGTTGCAGCATATAAAGACGCAAAGTAAGCATCAGCGCCGCCTCTTGAAAAAGGACTTTGCGGTTTCTCGTTTCAGGCCCGCAATGGCGGACATCGGGTCCAATTCGTTCGGGCAAAGGGCTGTGCAGGACCCCATCGAGTGGCAGTTATGGCAGCCACCTGTGCCCGACACAGCCTCAAGGATCGCATCGTGGCCAGCGTCCTTGGCGTCGTTCAACAAGGTCCAGCCCCGTTGCAAGGCGGCGGGCCCAAGGTAGCTGTCGTTTGCTGTGACCGTGTCACAGGCGGCATAGCAGACGGCGCAGTTAATGCACTCGATGCCTGCGCTGGCCTCGACGCGGGCAGGGTCGCTTGCGTCGATGGGCGCAATGTCATCATGCCGTGTGCGGCTTTCGTGGTGCACCCCTTCGGCGGCGATCCATTTGTCAAAGAACGGGTCCATATCGACCGTCAAATCCTTGACCACAGGCAGGTTGCGCAGCGGGCCGATTTCAACGGCCCCGTCCTGCAACACCTTTGAGATATGGGTCCGGCAGGTCCAGCGGGGCACCCCGTTGACCGTCATCGCACAAGACCCACACATACCCACGCGGCAGGCAAACCGGTAGCTGAGCGTCGGGTCCGCGTATTGTTGTATCCACGACACCACATCCAGAACGGTCTGGTTGTCATGGGCGGGCACTTCGAACTCCGTCGCAGCATCCGATGAACGGACAATCGTGACCTGATGGGTTTTCACGGGCATAGTTTTGGCAGACGGTGTTTGGGTCAGATGCCTGTATAGTAGTCGATAGCCATGCTTTATAAACGCGAATTATTCTTGCAATTATTGTTAGGACTGCTTTCAGAAGAACAGAGGTGCGATCATGGAGGATGCTAGTCTGCACAGGCTGCTTAAGGCCCGATATGGCGCTGCACCGGACGTGCCGGAGGATGGTTTTGAGCGGCTTGCGGGGATGGCGGGACGGGGATCGTGCCGCCGGTTCCGGCCCGATCCGGTGCCTGCGGGGTGGATCGACTGTCTGGCCGCCGTTGCCCTTGCATCACCCACGAAAAGCGATCTGCAACAGCGTGACATCGTCGTCTTGCACTCGCCGGACCAACGGGCGCGACTGGCGCAGTTTGTTGGCGGGCAGGATTGGGTCGCCGATGCGCCAATGCTGGCGGTCTTTTGTGGCAACAACCGACGCCAGCGGCTATTGCATGACTGGCACGGCTCGGCCTTCGCCAACGATCATATAGATGCCGTGATCAATGCGACAGCGGATGCTGCGATAGCCATGGGGGCGTTCATAACGGCGGCAGAGGCTATGGGAATGGGGTGTTGCCCGATCAGCGCCGTTCGCAATGAGGCCGCTGCGGTGTCCGACCTTTTGGACTTGCCCGACCACGTCTTCCCGTTTGCAGGACTGGCGTTCGGGTTTCCGGCTGACCCGCCGCCGGTGTCGATGCGCTTGCCTTTGGGTGTTACCTGTCATGTCGACAAATATGCAGAGGCGGACCTGCGTGACGACGTAGCCCGTTACGACACAGCCCGCGCTGCCGCACAACCCTACGACCAGCAACGGGACGTCGCGCGGTTCGGCGAGGCAACCCCCTACACATGGTCGGAAGACAAGGTGCGCCAGTACAGCCAGCCCGAGCGGGCCGGTTTCGGGGCCTTCCTGCGCGACAAAGGCTTCCGTCTGGACTAGTGTTTGAAATCGGTGATGACGGCGGTGCCAGGTGGGGCAGGGCCATCCATCGCCCGCAACTCGGCGCTGGCGCCTGACAGGGCCACCGTGCGGTCCAGCATCGGGCTGAGGTCGACGTCGCCTCGTTCGATCATCTCGAGCAGGGTCGGGTATTTCCACGACGGCATCCCGCGGGTGCCGTAGACTGCCAGCTGTTTGGCGTAGATTGCCCGCATGTTGATGGTCATCATCCCGTCGCCCGAGGGCATGCCCACATGGACATGGCGGCCAAGCGTCGCGAGGCATTCAACGGAAGCATTGGTGGTGGCCTCAATCCCCAAAGCCTCGATCGAGACTTGCGCACCGCCACCTGTGATATCGCGGATCGCTTCGGCGACATTGCCCGCTCGTGCATCGACGGCGGCATCAGCGCCGAGGCCCAAAGCGTGGGACAGTTTCTCTTCAACGATATCAACCACAACAACCCGAGCGCCCAGCATCTTGGCCAGCAAAAGGGCTGACAGCCCGATGCCGCCAGTGCCGTGGATCGCCACCCATTCGCCCGTCCGCACGGCGGCGCGGTCAGTCAGGGCATGCCATGCTGTTGTCACGCGGCACCCCAGACCAGCGGCGAGGGCGGGATCAAGGCTATCGGGCAGGTGGACAAGGTTGTGATCATGGGGAACCGCCACGTATTCCGCATAAGCCCCGGGCGCACCGAAGCCTGGGACAATCGCACTTTCGCAGGTGTTGGATGCGCCCGTCCGGCAAGCCATGCAGTCACCACAGCCAAGGATAAAGGGCGCAATCAGACGGTCGCCCACTCGGTGTCGCGCCTTTGGTCCCGCCTCGACCACGGTGCCGCAATATTCGTGTCCAAGAATGTCGCCCGCACCCACCTTGGGGTGTGCTCCGACCCATCCGTGGTGGTCAGAACGGCATACGCCGCAGGCCAGGACTTCAAGCACCACACCATTGTCAGGGCAAGCGGGGTCGGGGGTGTTTTCGATGGAAAGGTCTTCGTGAAACGCTCTTACGACGGCGGCGCGCATGCGGTGGTCCTTTTGCTGCCCGGCTTTATTCCGTGCACGCTAGACGCACTTCCATGATCGACAAAGTCAAATTAACTTGAGTTTTCTGCAAGCGTTGCTTTGCAAATCCCAGTCAGGACGTGCTGGAGGGCGGACCGAGGGACGCACGAAGACGGAGTGTACTGGGCAACGGGCTGCGTTCGCCGTGCTCTCCTGTTTCGATCCGGCGGATCAGATCCTCGGCGGCAAGGCGGCCCATCTCACGGTGGGGGACATGGACGGTCGCAAGGTTCGGGGTGACAAGGCGGGCCAGCTCGATGTCGTCAAAGCCCGTGATTGACACGTCGTCCGGAACCTTCAGCCCCATTTTCTGGGCCTGCATCAATGCCCCAGCCGCAAGAACATCGTTGATGCAGATGACCGCCGTGGGGCGGTTTGGCGCTGCCATCAGTTCGGCAAAGACGGCCGCACCCGTGTCAAAACCGTAGGGTGTTTCGATCACGGGAGCTGTGGTCGGATCAAGGCCTGTGTCCGCCATCGCACGGTGTATGCCGGCGACCCTGTCTGCGGCGCGGTCATTTCCTTTCGAGACGCCGGCAATCACAGCGATCTTGCGATGGCCAAGGTCAAGCACGGCCCGCGCCATATCATACATCGCGTCCACGTTGTTAAAGCCGATTGCGGGCTGCGGTGCGGTATCACGATGAGCCCAAGACAATACAAAAGGAAGGCCGCGGGCCTCAATCAGATCGTAGACCGATGGGTCGCGTTCGTAGCCGATCAACAAGAGACCATCGGCCCCCCGTGCGATCAAAGTGCGAACCTGTTCCGCCTCTCGGTCGGGGTTGTAGGCGGTGCTGGACACGAGCAGGGTGTAGCCGTTTGCGTTCAGCACTTCCTGAAACGCTTGCAGGCCACGTGCGAAAATATCGTTGGCCATGGTCGGCACAATCGCCCCGATGGTGAATGTGCGTTTGGCGGCCAGCGCGCGGGCACTGAAATTGGGTGTGTAGCCAAGGTCGGTGACAACCTTCATCACCCGCGCGCGGGTCTCTTCTGTCACCTTGCCTGACTTGTTCAGACACCGCGAAACCGTCGCCGTTGAGACCCCGGCCGCACGTGCGACATCGTCCAAGGTGGGGAGCGGGTTATGTGGCACGGTCAGGGTGTCCTCTACGGCTTTGATATTTCTTGCGGTGCTTTTTCAGAAAAGTCAAAAATTGCTTACGATGAATGAAAGCGCTTGCATTAGGGAAATGTAAGCGCTTACCTAAGGGCAATCAAGCGTCGTTTGGAATCGGTGCAGGGTGACGCCCTGTCGCGACGCGGCCCAGCAAATCAGCACGTGGGGAGAGAACACGATGGCACGGGAATACTTGAAAAAGGCAACGCTGACCTCTGCGTCGGGGGCGTCGGATGTGCATGACACTGTGGTCTCGATCCTGAACGACATCGAGGCTGGTGGCGATGCCAAGGCCATGGAGTACGCAGCCAAGTTCGACAAGTACGAGGGCAATGTCCTGCTGACCGAGGCAGAGATCGAGGCCGCGATTGCGCAGGTGCCCGAGAAGCTGAAGGCCGACATCCGCTTTGCCCATGACAACGTGAAGCGCTTTGCCGAGATGCAAAAAGGCACTGTGGCTGACGTCGAGATGGAAATTCAGCCGGGCTTCATCGCGGGCCAAAAGGCGATCCCCGTTGATGCCGCAGGATGCTACGTGCCTGGCGGGCGCTACAGCCACATCGCCAGCGCTATCATGACTGTTACGACCGCCAAGGTCGCTGGATGTAAGCACATCACGGCGTGCTCTCCGCCTCGTCCGGGCGTTGGTGTTGCCCCTGCGATTGTCTACGCCGCCCATATTTGTGGCGCAGACAAAATCATGGCCATGGGGGGCGTGCAGGGCGTCGCTGCGATGACGTTCGGTCTGTTCGGCCTGCCGAAGGCCAACATTCTTGTGGGGCCGGGCAACCAGTTCGTGGCCGAGGCCAAGCGTATTCTGTTCGGCCGCGTGGGCATCGACATGATCGCAGGGCCGACCGACAGCCTGATCCTGGCGGACGGCGATGCGGACGCGCATATCGTGGCCACTGATTTGGTCAGTCAGGCGGAGCATGGCTACAATAGCCCTGTGTGGCTGGTGACCGACAGCCGTGCTTTGGCCGAGGATGTCATGGCGCGGGTGCCTGCACTGATCGACGATCTGCCGGATGTGAACCGAGAAAACGCCACCGCTGCGTGGCGTGACTACGCTGAGGTGATCCTCTGTGCGGATCGTGAGGAGATGGCCGCGACATCCGACGACTACGCCCCCGAACACCTGACCGTTCAGGCCAAGGATGAAGATTGGTGGCTGGACCGGTTGACCTGCTACGGGTCGCTCTTCCTCGGAGAGGAAACAACGGTGTCCTACGGCGACAAGGCGTCCGGCACGAACCACGTTCTGCCGACCTCGGGCGCTGCGGGCTACACGGGCGGTCTGTCCGTGCACAAGTACATGAAAATCGTCACATGGCAGCGCACCACGCAGGAAGCCTCTAAGGAGGTCGCCATTGCCACGGCGCGGATCAGCCGCCTTGAAGGGATGGAGGGCCACGCCCGCGCGGCTGACGTACGTCTGGCCAAATACTTCCCCGGTGAGAACTTCGACCTGAGCGCCGAAGGCTAACCCAGTGGCCAACCCCGACACCCTTTTTGATCTCAGCGGCAAGGTGGCGTGCATCACTGGCGCCAGCTCCGGCCTTGGCCGGCAGGCGGCGATGGTGCTGGCTGAAGCGGGGGCGAAAGTGGTCGGGGTCGCGCGGCGGACGTCCGAACTGGACGCCATGTGCGAGGACATAGGGGAGGTCGCTGCGGGAGTGACGGCGGATATCACTGATCGTGCCGCCTTGCCGTCGCTCTTGGAAGCAGTGTCTGCGCCATTCGGAGCGCCGGACATTCTTGTGCACGCAGCGGGGGTGAACACGCGTGAGGCCGCGGATGACGTCACGCTTGATGGATGGGACATGACCCTATCGCTGAATCTTTCGGCCCCGTTTTTCCTGAGCCAAGCCATGGTGCCTGCGATGAAAGAGAAGGGATGGGGGCGCATCGTGAATTTTGCGTCTCTGCAAACCACCCGCGCCTTTCCCGGCGGGATCGCCTACGGCGCCACCAAGGGAGGGGTGGCGCAGTTGACCCGGGCCATGGCCGAGGCGTGGTCGCCCCACGGCATCACAGCCAATGCCATTGGCCCGGGGTTCTTTCCAACCGAGTTGACGGCAGCCGTCTTCGAGGATGAGGACCGGGCGGCCCGCAACGCAGCTCAAACCTGCATTGGGCGCAACGGGATGCTTTCGGATATGGATGGACCGATCCTGTTTCTGTGTTCCGATGCTTCGGCTTACGTGACAGGTCAGGTCCTGATGGTTGATGGGGGGTTCACCGCAAAATGAAGGCGCTGGTTTACGACGGTGTGGAGACGCTGGGCTTTCGGGATGTGCCGGATGCGATGCCACAGGATGGCGAGCATCTGATCCGTATTGAGGCCGTGGGCATCTGCGGGTCCGACATGCATGCTTATCTGGGCCATGATGCGCGGCGGCCTGCGCCACTTATCCTTGGCCATGAAGCAGCAGGCGTCATCGTTGGTGGCCCCCGTGACGGGGACCGTGTGACGATCAACCCGCTGGTGAACTGCGGGACCTGTCCAGCCTGCCGCGCGGGACGGGAGAATATTTGCCCCGAGCGTCAGATCATCTCAATGCCGCCGCGCGAAGGGGCCTTTGCCCAATATGTTGCGATGCCGGAGAGTAACCTTGTTACGGTGCCTGAGGACGTCCCGTTCGCAAAAGCCGCATTGGCCGAACCTCTGGCCGTCAGCTGGCACACCGCGCGACTGGCGCTTGAGGCGTTGCATCCAACTATGGACCGCAAGGCCGTCGTGATCGGCGGCGGGGCCATCGGTTTGGCGGCGGCGCTGGCGTTGAATGCCATGGGTCTTGATGACGTGACCTTGGTCGAACCCAACGCGGCACGGCGACAGTTTCTGATCGATCGTTGCGGCCAGACGGCCGTTGGCGAGGCCACCGGTGAAGCGCCTCTCGTTGTGGACGCGGTGGGCTACGGTGCGACACGGGCGCTTGCGTCCGCGATTGCAGCTCCGGGCGGTGTGATTGCCCATGTGGGTCTCGGCGACAGCGCCGAGGGCTTCGACGTGCGTCGCGCGACGTTGCAAGAGATCACCTTTATCGGCACCTACACCTACACCATGCAGGATTTCCGCGACACCGCAGCGGCCATCTTTGACGGGCGGCTTGGCCCGCTCGATTGGATTGAAATGCGCCCCCTGTCCGAAGGGGCCGATGCGTTCCGTGATTTGCGGGCCGGCACTGTTGCGGCTCCGAAGATTGTATTGACACCTTGGGCGTGATGCGCCCCAACCTGAAAGGCAAAGCCAGATGAACATCGACAAGAAGATCACCGATGATCTTGTTGCCAATGACGTCTCGTTCGTGACCACCGTGCCCTGCAAGCAGCTGGCCGGTGTGATCGAAGAGATCGATCAGCGGGACGAGATTTTCCACATCCCTTCCAACAAGGAAGATGAGGGCATGGGCCTGTGCGCAGGTGCCTTCATGGGCGGGAAACGGTCTGCGATCATCATGCAGAACACCGCTATCGGTGTGACCATCAACACGCTGGCAACGCTGACCCAGTTCTACCGGATGCCGCTACCGATGATCATTTCCTATCGTGGGGAGCTGCGTGAGCCCGTGGCTTGTCAGGTCGAAATGGCCGTGCACACCAAGGCGCTGCTCGCGCAGATGCACATCCCGACCTATCACTTCCACTGGCAAAAGGACGTGGAAGAGTTCGACAACATCCTGAAGTATACCTTCATGTGCAACAAACCCGTGGCGATCCTGACCGACGCCAACTTCTGGGGAGGCTATGGCGACCAATGATCCGTTCTGAAATCCTGCGAGAGATCGCCCCGATCCTCAAAGACCAGCTGATCGTCTGCAACATCGGCATTCCGTCACAGGAACTGCACGCCATCATGGACCAGCCCAGCAACTTCTACATGCTCGGTACCATGGGGCTTGCGTCCTCCATTGGCCTTGGCGTGGCGCTGGCCCAAGACAAGACCGTCATCTCCATTGATGGTGACGGGTCTGTTCTGACGAACCTTGGCACGCTGCCGACCATCGGCAACAACTGCCCTGACAACTACATCCTGATGATCATCGATAACGGGTCCTATGGCTCCACCGGTGACCAGCCGACCTACACGGGTCGCAAAACGGACCTTGCGGGCATGGCGCGGGCGGCAGGCTGTGACAACGTGGTTGAGGTACAGGACGTCGACACCGGCAAAGCCCTGCAAGAGGCGCTCGACAGCAAAAAGGGCACCGTGATGATCGTCAAATGTGACAGCGGCAACGCCAAGATGCCGGTGATCACGATGGACCCTGTGATCATCAAGGATCGCTTCATGAAAGCGATCGCCAGCTAAATGTCTGCCGCCGCGCATATCCATTCCGCGAATGATGCGCGGCGGTTGGCCAAACGGCGGCTGCCGTGGATGGTGTTTGATTACATCGACGGTGCCGCGGGGCGAGAAGTCGGGTCCGACCGTAATCGCGCGGCGCTGGATGCTTTGACGCTTCAACCCCGCATCCTGCGGGATGTGTCCGAGCGTAGCCTTGTGTCCGAGGTGTTTGGCACCGAGGCCGGTCGTCCCTTCGGCATCGCGCCCATGGGGATGTGCAACCTCAGCACGCCTGGGGCCGATTTGATGCTGGCCCGTCTGGCCGCAAAACACCGTGTGCCCCACGGGGTGAGCACGGTTGCGTCGACCCCTTTGGAAAAGATCATCGAGATCGCGGACGGCCACGCGTGGTTCCAGATTTACTTTTCCGGCGACGGGGTCGGGTCGTTCAAACTGGTGCAACGGGCTTGGGACGCGGGCTATCGGACGCTCGTGTTCACGGTCGATGTGCCGGAGGTCGGGCGCCGCCCGCGTGAGCTGCGGCACGGGTTCAAAATGCCCTTCCGCATCGGGCCCCGTCAGTTCGTTGATTTTGCCCTACATCCCCGCTGGTCCCTTGGCACTTTGGCCGCCGGAAAGCCGCGCATGGCCCATTTCGACATGGACGGCTACGAGTTCGACCGGACCGAAACCCGCGCGAACGTCACATGGGAGACGCTGAAGCGCCTTCGCGATGTTTGGCCCGGCAAACTTGTCGTCAAAGGCGTGCTGGATGTGGGTGACGCGGTTGACCTGACAAAGGCAGGTGTCGACGGCATTCAGGTGTCCAGCCACGGCGCGCGCCAGCTTGACAGTGCCCCCGCACCGATCACCATGCTCCCCCTGATCCGCAAAGCCGTGGGGCCGGACTTCCCGCTGTTCTACGACAGTGGCTTGAAGTCTGGGGAAGATGTGTTGAAGGCCTTGCACGCGGGCGCTTCTTTCACGTTCTTCGGACGCTATCTGCAATTCGCAATGGCTGCCGCGGGTGAGGCCGGTTTGGCTGCCATTTGGGATGTGTTCAGCGACGAGCTGTCATCGGCGATGGCGATGACAGGCATGTCTCGCCTTGACGGCCGCGCCTAAGATTTTCGGAAATCTGCCGATCAGGGCTTGAGCTTCCAGTCACTGGAAGCCCTATATGCGTTCCATACCCAATTACGGAGCATCCCATGGCAGGCCAGTTGCGGGCAACATTTCAGGTAGACGGCATGTCCTGCGCATCCTGCGCGGGCCGCGTGGATCGCGCATTGACCGGTCTGGACGGGGTCACGGATGTCGCGGTGAACCTCGCCTCCGACAGTGTGTCATTCGATGCGGCGGGGGCTGATACCCTTGCACGGGCGGAGGCGGCGTTGAAAGAGGCAGGCTATCCGGCGCGTACGGCCACCACCACATTGACCGTTGCATCCATGTCTTGCGCATCCTGCGTTGGTCGCGTGGACCGCGCCTTGGGTGCAGCCACCGGTGTGACAGATGTTGCGGTGAACCTTGCCGCTGAAACGGCGCGGGTCACCTATCTTGTCGGTCTGACTACACCGCAGGCTCTGGCAAGGGTGGCGACAGACGCCGGTTATCCGGCCCGTGTAGCAGAAGACGAAACCGTCTCTCAGGTGGATCGCAAGGCCGAAGAAGCGCGCGGTTTGCGGTGGCGGCTGGTGCTGGCGGCCATTTTGGGGGTGCCGGTCTTTGTCATGGAAATGGGATCGCATCTGGTCCCCGCAGT
>JAHDFG010000025.1:0-1831 GCA_020628265.1 Pseudooctadecabacter sp.
GCCGGCCACTACGGCATCTTCGCGGGCAAAAGCTGGCGCAACAACATCCGCCCGCTTGTTCTTGAGTTTATTGATGCGAACGCCGAACCGGCAGCGAAGCCAAAGAAGGCAGCACCCAAGCCCGCGAACAAGAACCGCAAGGCCGGTTAATCTGAAATGTAGGTAAGTTTGGCCCCGTCTATCGCAGGACGAGGGGCTGGCGCATCCATTCATAAAGCGCTTCTGTCACCCCCTCGGGGTCTTCCAGCATGGCCATATGCCCCACCCCTTCAAGCACCGACAATTTGGCGTAGGGTATGAGTTCCGCCAAGAATTCCTGCCGTTTAAGCGGCACGACCTGATCCTCTGAGCCTGCAAGAACAAGTGTCGGCGGCGTGATCCGGCGCAGCGTGCTTTGCTGATCGCGGCGGCGTTGCATTGTGCGTTCCTGCCGCGCGTAAAGGTCAGGCCCCAAGGACTGCGCCATCTCTTGCAGGGTAGCAGTCGCCTGTGCCTTCAGCGCCCCGTGGCCCACGTAGCGGGGCAAAATGTCCGCCTCAAGCATGGTATCGAAACGCCCCGCTTTGGCGCCGATCATCCGTGGTTCACGGTCTGCAGCTTCCTGCGGCGTGTCTGACAGAGGGTTGGTGCCCAGCAAGGCAAGACGGATCACACGCTCGGGCGCGCGACGAAACACCTCCAGCGCGATGACACCGCCCATCCCATGACCGCAAAGCGCAAATTTCTGTGGCAGACAGGACAGCAAGCCGGATGCCATCTCTTCGATGCGGTCGCCTGTGCACACCGGTGCGACCGTCACGGGCCGTTCGTAGCCAAGCACGGTCGTTTGGGTCGCCCAGACCCGCGCGTCGCACATCATGCCCGGCACAAGAACAAGGGGTTCTGCCATCACTGCCTTTCGGATCTCATTTGCCTGCTTGTGTGCGATTGTTCATGGCACACCGTCAGACGCAACCCGAAAAGCGTGCGCTATAGTGTCTTTGCCCAGGCGATGATCCGCTCGGCCAGTGGCGCCGTCTGTTCAGGGCTAAAGACGTCGCCCGCCATCACATGCCCCATCGCATCGTCGCGCGGCCCCTGAACAAGGATGTCTTGGGCGACGGGGCCACCCCACCGGCCCATCACCGCCTTCGTCTTGGCAGGGCTCACGACCTCATCTGTCTCGGCAAAGGCGAAATAGGCAGGCGTCCGGATGGATGCGATTGGACTGGCCAAAGCAGCGCGGACCGCATCCGCCATCGTGAACACGGCTTGCGTGTCATAGCGGACGGTCCACAGGTCTTCATGGGCCTGCGAGATCGGATCGAACTTGCGTTCCCGCCCCGCCACCAGCGGCCCCCAATGCCGCACCCACGGCATTTGCAACAGCAGATGCGCGGCCCTGTGGCGCAGCCCGTAGTTGGGAGAGATGTGGACGATCCCCAGCGCGGAAGCCCCGCGCGCCAGCGCGGTCGTCAGCAAGGTGCAGCCGGTCGAACACCCCATCACGATGACTTCGCGGCCAAGGGCCTCACCGATAGCCAAAGCCTCGTCCACGTCGCGCTCCCAATCCGGCAGGCGCGCGCGGCCCATGGCATCCCCATCCTGTCCGTGGCCCGTCAGACGGGCAAAATAGAGGTTCGCACCAAGCGCCTTGGCCACAAGATCAGGCAAGGGCCTGACTTCGGCACCAGTTGCGGAAAACCCGTGGACATAGACCACGGCCACGTCCGTTTGCACCGGCCCGTCTGCCCAAACGATCTGCTTCTCACATCCCGGCCGGACACCGCCCGCCACCGCCTCCCGCGCGGCGAGCCAGTCGTCCAGACGGTCAAGTTCGGGAAGGTCAGGT
>JAHDFG010000025.1:1931-15406 GCA_020628265.1 Pseudooctadecabacter sp.
CGCCTCCCGCGCGGCGAGCCAGTCGTCCAGACGGTCAAGTTCGGGAAGGTCAGGTCGCATTGAGGACCTTCCGCACTTGCGGGCCATAGACGCCCAGCAACAACACTACCGAAAGGCCCAATACGCCTGCGGGGACCAAAGTCACCGCCCAGTGCAAGGCAGAAATCGCCTCTGGTGATTGTTCGGCCACGCCTTGTGTCGTCTCGACCCAACCATATGCGCCAAGGATCCCGCCAAGGATCAGTGGAGCAAAGGCATTGGCGGTCTTCTGGCCGAACAGCCAGATGGCGGAAAACGCGCCTTCGATTGCCTCCCCTGATTCCGCCCTCGTGACGTCCATCAGGTCAGGATACATCGCCCAAGGGATTTGCTGATAGGACCCATTGGTCATACCGGCGAGGACGAACATGCCCGCAACGATCGTAACGTTGGTCGAGGGAAGAACCGAGTAAAGCCCGTAGAGCAGAACGATATAGAGCCCCAAGCCCACCACCAGTGCCCCCAGCTTCCCCAGCCGCGCTGAGGCATAGACCCAAACCGCTTGGCTGAGGATTGAACCGACGGTGAAGGCCGCAAACATCAGACTCAACACTGTCAGCGCCTGTGCCGCCCCTGACAAAGCATTGTCACCTGTGTCAGCCACCAGATAGAGCGCGGCAAACGGCAATCCGGCGGTGATGAGCGCAATGGCAAGGGTCATGACGCCGTAAAGGATCGCAAGGATCAGGAACGCACGGTTGCCCAGAACCAGCGACAGCATCCGGACAGGACTAACGCTGGAGGGTGTTTCGATCTTGGGCGCGCGACGGGTGGCAAAGACCGACAGCCAGATTGCCCCGATGATGAGGGGCGACACCGTCAGCGCCGCCGAGGCATAGCCGTTGCCTGCCGCAAGTCCGGGGATCAAGGCACCACCGATAAGAATGCCAACGCTAGCAAAACCCATGCGCCACGCGGTCATGGCGGATCGTTCCTGCGGGTTCTGCGTGATCTCACCGGCCATGGCGCCATAGGGAATGGCCACCATCGTAAAGCCCAAAGTGGCCAACATGAAAAAGCCCAAAACCCACGGCAGGGCGTCTGTGCCGACCACACCTTCAGGGACCGAGAACAGGCCAACCATGCCTGCCGCCATCACCACAGCCCCCGCAACCATCCACGGGGCACGCCGCCCGAACCGCGTGTGCGTCCGGTCACTCAGGTAGCCCACAATGGGATCGGTGATCATGTCGAAGATCAAAACAGCCGTCGTCGCCAGACCCGCAATCTCGACCGGCACGGCCAAAACAGACGTTAAGTAGGCAAACACCAACAGCTGTTTGACCACCACGAAGACGACCACCCCCATATCGGCAAGCCCCCAGCCTGCCTTTTGCCCCAATGACAACGCCATGTTTGCTCCTCCCAAAGCCTTTGGCAAAGCCTAGACAGACAAAAGCGCCGCCCCAAAGCGAAACGTGGGGTAAAACCAAAATTATATAATTTTGGTCACCCCCCGACCTCCTCCACCGCCTTCAATATCACCGGCAGGCAATCAGGGCTGGAGAAGGAGTGGTCAGCGTCCTTCACGAGGGTCAGTTGCGCGTCGTCGCACTCCATATGGTCCAGAAGACGTGTCCCCCATTCGACAGGCACCGACGTGTCGGCTGTTCCCATGACCAGACGGACCGGAAAAGGCAGCTTTAAAGGGTCACGCAAAACCAACCTGTCGCGCCCCTCTTCGATCAGGCGTTTGGTGATGATGTAGGGCTCTCCATACTCCGACGGCAGGGCCACACGGCCTTCGCGCATCAGTTTGGCCCGCATGACCTCATCAAATCCGGCCCAAAACCCGTCTTCGGTAAAGTCTGGCGCGGCCGCAACGCCGACCAACCCGCGAACACGCTCTGGCATCTCACGCGCTACCAGCAACGAGATCCAGCCCCCCATGCTGGAGCCGACCAGCACCAGCGGTCCGGTGACCGCGCCCAATACGGCGCAGGCATCTTCGAACCAGTCACCGATAGAGCCGTCGGTGAATTCGCCCCCGCTAACCCCATGGCCGGAGTAGTCAAAACGTAGGAACGCACGGCCCGTATCCTGCGCCCAGCGCTCAAGGTAGAGCGCCTTGGTGCCTTCCATGTCGGACTTGAACCCGCCCAAAAACACCACCGTCGGGCCTGTGCCTTCGGTCAAATGGTAGGCGATGTCGCGGCCTTGGGGGGTGCGCAGTCTGTCAGGCATCTGTGGTCTCCACTTCTTTCAACGACCACGCCACCGCGGCCCCTGCAAGAGACATCACAATAAACACCCAAAGGACAAGGGGGACCGACCACGCAGCCAGACCAGCCGCGACAGCGCCAACGCCGATCAACACCAGTCCGATCGCAGTGTTAGACACCGCCGTATAGGCAGAACGGTCGTTTTCACCAGCCATATCAACAAGATAGGTCGAACGCCCCTGCCGCACGCCGTTATAGGCGATCATCAGCCCAAAGAGTGCGACAGCCATGGCCCAAACCGACCCCGATCCGATCCAAAGACAGGCACCCAGCGCCAGCGCCGCCGCGATCCCGGCCCAGACCAGCACCATGCGAGACGACCGGTCTGACAGCCAGCCCCACACATAGGATGACACCAGCGCCCCGAGAGAGGATGCGAAGACGAGCGCGCCCAGCTGGTTCAGCACCGCGCCGTCCGACGCAAGCAGCACAACATAAGGCGGCGCAAGTGCTGTGCCGACCAGAAGCGCACGGGCAAGAACGAAACGGCGCAGATCGGACCGGTCCAGCAAAAGACGCAACGGGGCGGCGATGCTATCCTCCTCGCCAGTGTCAGACGGGTCTTCCTCCATCCGCGACATCAGCATCGCAGCCAGAACCCACGACAGTGCCGCAAGGGACAAGGCCCCCACGATCAATGCAAACTTATCATCCGGCCCAATCATCAAAATGCCCGCGAACACCAGAACAACCGCAGCTGAGACGGTGCTGGCGGCCCCCGTGGTTTGACCGCGCGCCGTCTTTTCAACAGTCTTGCCAAGAACGTCTTTATAGCTCGCCGAGCAGATAGACCGGCACAGGGCAAGGATGCCCAGAAGTGTAACGATCACCGCGCCCGCCGCCTGCCCTTCGAGCGTCAGAGCCGCCAGAACGATCCCCGCAACAGACGCGCCCTGCCCGACAGACCCTGCAGCCCAGGCCCATTTGCGGCGCGCCATGGCTTTGATCCTGGGGGCGAGCAAAATCTGCGGCAGCAGCGCTCCGCTCTCGCGTACGGGAACCAATGCCCCCACCCAAAACGCGCCAGCGCCAAGCGACGAGACCAGCCAACTGAGCACCAGTTTGGGGCTTAGCAGACCGTCCGCCGATTTAGATGCCGACAGAGCCGCGACATGCCGCCGGATGTTACGGGTGTTGCTGTCTGTCTTCGCGTCGGTAGCGGTCAGGCGGGAAAGAATCGTCTCGGCCATGCTGGGCTCCTCGATGGGTTGGATACCTAACGCGAGGGCGTGCCGGGCGGTTCCCCAAGCATCATAGATGCCGACTTTCAGTAAAAATATTCATTTTTTTCAATTCCCTAGGGAAGCCTAATAGGTTACCATATTGTCACGTGACTAAATAGTAACTTATAGGTCTTTCCATGGACGCGATTTTCAAAGCCCTTGGCGACCCCGCCCGACGCGCCCTTTTGGACGCATTGCGCCAGAAGGACGGGCAATCGCTTTCGGATCTCGAAGCCACGCTCACTGAGATGAGCCGCTTTGGCGTGATGAAGCACCTCAAGGTCTTGGAAGACGCGCACCTGATCGTCACGCGCAAGGATGGACGGTTCAAATACCACTACCTCAACCCGCTTCCCCTGCAGGAAGTGGCGGACCGGTGGATCGAACCCCTTGTGCAGCGGCCCACCGCCCGGGCTGTGACACGCCTGAAACGCAAACTGGAAAGCGAGACCAAAATGACCAAACCTGATTTCATGATGCAGACATTTATCGACTGCACCCACGACGCCCTTTGGGATGCCCTGACCCGCGGCGAGCTGATGGGCCAGTACCATTTCGGCTGCGAGAAGGTCGAAGGCGACCATGAAAAGCCCGGCGATGAGATCGACATGTATTTCCCGCCGGAAATGGGGGGCGGCGTAATGCTGTCGAACCGCGTGATCTCGATCGATCCCAAGTCCCGCATAGAGATGTCGTTTGTGCCCGGTTGGTCCGATGACCCCAATGAAAGCCGCTGCGTGTACCTGTTGGAGCCCGAGGCGCGCGGCATGAAGCTGACGATTGAACACTACGACCTCGCCCCGTCGGACGATGGCGTCCAAGAAGGTTGGGCACGGTTTGCGGCCGGACTGAAATCGTGGCTTGAGACCGGATCAACGGTCCGGTTCTCCATGGCCAACGCGGGGTAACGACGATGGAGACGCTCCCCACAGAAATCGGCATTCTGACCTGTCTGATGATCCTTGCGGGTTCCTTATGGATCCCGCACATCATCGGGGTGACCACGACGCCCGAAGGCTCCTTGCCTGAGGGTACACCAGACGGGTTCGTGCGGATCGCCGATATTCACAAACATCGCCCTTGGGTCGGTCGTGCGCACCGTGCACACATGAACCTTTTGGAACAGGGCATCCCTTTTGCCATATTGGTTCTGATCCTCGTACAGATCGACGGGTTCACCGCATTGACCTATTGGACCGCGATTGCCTTTTTCTGGATCAGGGTCGCACATGCGGTGGGCTACATCACCGCTTGGGCACAAATGCCGGCACGGCCCCTCATCTTTACCGCCGGGTGGATCTGCGTGTTGATCATGGCCTACGCCGTGTTCGCGGCCGCCTAAAAGCCTGCGACCGGCGGGACCCCTCGCCGGTCGCTACGCGTCGATGCTCTGGGCAAGGACGCGGCTGATTTCCGTCAGCGACCGGCCAGACTGATCGGCCCAGGTATTAAAGGCCCCCTGCACTGCTGCCATGGCCTTTTGTGACGTGGGTGCCTTATCAATCACCCCTTCCGCAACAAGCCGTGCCACCACATCCCGCGACAGGATAAAGCTGTCGACGCCAAGCCTGCGCAGCGCATAAGCGCCCGTCGATCCGCCCAAACGCGATCCGTTCTTCTTGAGCCATAGCATCAGCCCTGCGAAGTCGTCTGCCGGCCAGTCCGCGATGAAGGCAGGAAAGTCACCGGCCTCTTGGATCATGATGGCATTGTCCTGAATGGACCGGATTTTCGGCGGCGACCGGATGACGCGCGGATCGCTGACCAATTGGTCGAACCAGTCAGGTTCCATAAACGCCGCGCGTCCGATGTCGAAGCCATGGAAAGCTTCTGTGATGCCAGGCCACTTGTTTTCCACCACGGTCCATGCGAGCCCCGCAGAAAAGATGCCGCGTGCGAAGGCGGCCAAGAAGTCCTCAGGCGCAATCGCCGCGATATCATCCCGCCCCTTGGGCATCGACATGCCCTGCCAAAGCGCGTCCTCGCTGCCTTTGCGGGCAACGGCAATCTGCAAAATCTCATCAAAGTGGCGCATGTTCTTCCCCCCAATGGTCGCGGCAACCGTGCCACGGCGCGCCACATTGCACAAACACGGCTTGACCGATCCCCTTAAAAGCCTCATGTCAGCGAGACACATACCCGCAACCGGGCGCTTTGTAGCCGCCAAACCGACGAGGAGCCGAACAAATGGCCCAAATCTCCCTTACTTTTCCCGATGGCAATTCCCGTGACTACGACGCAGGCGTGACCCCTGCCGAAGTCGCAGCCTCCATTGCGACGTCACTGGCCAAGAAAGCCATCTCTGCAACCGTGAACGGCTCCCATTGGGATCTCGCGTGGCCCATTGAGGAAGACGCGCAGATCGCCATCAACACCATGAAGGACGAGGAGCCAGCGCTGGAGCTGATCCGCCACGACCTTGCCCACATCATGGCCCGCGCCGTGCAGGAAATCTGGCCGGACACCCAAGTGACCATCGGCCCCGTCATCGACAACGGCTGGTACTATGACTTTGACCGCGCGGAGCCTTTCACGCCAGAAGACCTCGGCCTGATCGAAAAGAAGATGAAAGAGATCATCAACAAGCGTGACGCGGTCCGCACCGAAGTGTGGGAGCGGGAAAAAGCCGTTCAGTATTATAAAGACCGCGGTGAACCCTATAAGGTTGAACTGATCGACGCCATTCCCGGCGATGAACCCCTGCGCATGTATTGGCACGGCGACTGGCAGGATCTCTGCCGTGGCCCGCACCTGCAGCACACCGGACAGGTGCCCGGCGACAGCTGGAAACTGATGTCCGTTGCTGGCGCGTACTGGCGCGGCGACAGCGACCGCGCCATGTTGCAGCGGATTTACGGCGTGGCCTTCCAGAACAAGGAAAAGCTGCGCGAGTATCTCAACTTCCTCGAAGAGGCCGAAAAGCGTGACCACCGCAAACTGGGTCGTGAAATGGACCTCTACCACATGCAGGAAGAGGCCCCCGGTCAGGTCTTCTGGCACCCTAACGGCTGGATGATCTACACCCAGCTGCAAGACTACATGCGCCGCAAACAGCGCGCCGGTGGCTATGTTGAGGTGAACACCCCGCAGGTCGTGGACCGCAAACTCTGGGAAGCCTCCGGCCACTGGGAGAAGTATCAGGAAAACATGTTCATCGTCGAAGTGGACGAAGAGCACGCCCGCGAAAAGGCGGTGAACGCCCTGAAGCCCATGAACTGCCCCTGCCACGTGCAGGTCTACAATCAGGGCCTGAAGTCCTATCGCGACCTGCCCCTGCGCATGGCCGAATTCGGGTCCTGCAACCGGTACGAACCCTCCGGCGCTTTGCATGGCATCATGCGCGTGCGCGGCTTTACCCAAGACGATGGCCATATCTTCTGCACCGAGGCGCAGATCGAATCCGAGACGGCCGAGTTCATCAAGTTCCTGTCCGAGGTCTACAAAGACCTTGGGTTTGAGAATTTCAGCGTGAAGTTCTCCGACCGCCCGGAAACCCGCGCCGGTTCGGATGAGGTTTGGGACAAGGCCGAGGCCGCGTTGTTGTCCGCCACCCGTGCAGCGGGCATCGAGCCCACGCTGAACCCCGGCGAAGGCGCGTTCTACGGCCCCAAGCTGGAATTCGTTCTGACCGACGCCATCGGACGGGATTGGCAGTGCGGCACCCATCAGGTGGACTTCGTTCTGCCGGAACGTCTGGACGCCACTTACATTGGCGCGGACGGTGAAAAGCACCGCCCCGTCATGTTGCACCGTGCGACGCTGGGATCATTCGAGCGCTTCATCGGTATTCTGATCGAGGAGCACGCAGGCAAGCTGCCATTCTGGCTGGCCCCGCGTCAGGTTGTTGTGGCCTCCATCGTGTCGGACGCGGATGATTACGTGCATGAGGTCGTGGCGACGTTGAAGGCTGCAGGTGTCCGTGCCGAAGCCGACATCCGCAACGAAAAGATCAACTACAAGGTCCGTGAGCACAGCCTTGGCAAGGTGCCCGTGATTCTGGCCTGCGGCGGACGTGAGGTTGAAGAACGCACGGTGTCGGTACGGCGGCTTGGTGAAAAGCAAACATCTGTAACATCGCTGGCCGAGATCGTGGAAGAATTGCAAAAATCGGCGACACCCCCCGATCTTTTGTAACAAAATCGGCCCGATTATTGTTACAGGCCCTGCGTGCGCGACACCCTGCCACACGCAGGGCCTTTGTTTTTATGGGTGCGCACCTGTTGTTGACGCTCGCGGCACCTGACGGACGCGTGATGCACGGCCCCGTGAATAGCCTGTTAAGGGATCATCAGCATAGTGTTTGGAAGTCGCCAATGACGGCGCACTGAACATCTGCAACTGAACAACAGGATTGTTACCCATGTCCAAGACAACCACCACTCTCGCCCTCGCTGCTTCCGTCGCTACTGCCATCGCCGGCCTGAGCACGGCAGCCCACGCCCAGTCCAACGAAAAGTGCTACGGCATTTCTCTGGCTGGCGAAAACGACTGTGCAGCTGGCCCCGGCACGACCTGTGCAGGTACCTCCACTGTTGACTATCAGGGCAACGCCTGGACCTTCGTTCCTGCTGGCACCTGCGAAACCACCGAAGTCGAAGGCGACCGCATGGGCTCCCTGGAAGAGCTGGACCGCGACCTGCCGGCATAAGCCGATCCGGTTTTGAAATTGCGCCCATCCGTCATAGGGTGGGCGCACCCAAGTTAGAGGCCTGCCATGTTTGACGCGATCCGCCCCACACTCCCCAACCGTCCCGGCGTCGGATACAAGGCCCAGCACTTCAACGACATTATGGCCGATGCCGATCCCGTGGGCTGGCTGGAAATCCACGCCGAGAACTACATGGGTATGGGCGGCCGCCCGCTGGCGCAACTGCGCCATCTCTCTGAAAAGTTTCCGTTTTCCGTCCATGGCGTGGGCCTGAGCATCGGTGGCGAAGGCCCGCTTGATGCGGATCATCTGGCCCGCCTGAAGACCCTGTGCGACTGGCTCAACCCCGCCAGCTTTTCCGAACATCTGGCCTGGTCGACCCACGACAGCGCCTTCCTGAACGATCTTCTGCCCCTGCCCTACACAGCTGCGACTGTGAAACGGGTTGCGGACCACATTGATCAGGTCCAGTCGACGCTTGGCCGTCATATGCTGTTGGAAAACCCGTCCAGCTATTTGGCCTTCGCTGAATCCGACATGTCCGAGACGGACTTTCTGGCCGAAGTTGCCGCACGCACCGGCTGTGGGCTACTTCTGGATGTGAACAACGTCTTTGTCAGCGCCACGAACCTTGGCTACTCGCCGCAAGGCTACATCGACGCCTACCCTCTTGAGCACGTTGGTGAAATCCACCTTGGCGGCCATGACGAAGATGAAGACGAGACCGGCGCCCCGCTGCTCATTGACAGCCACGGGGCCGAGGTCGTGGACCCCGTCTGGGCGCTGCTGGACTACACCCTTGCCAAAACTGGCCCGAAGCCTTTGCTGATCGAATGGGACACGGACGTGCCCGAATGGTCCGTTCTGGCGGATGAGGCCCGCCGCGCTGACCGCGCGCTGACCCAAACAGCGGTCGCAGCATGATCACCACGCAAACAGACTTCCGCACGGCGCTGTTGGATCCAAACAGCCCGCCGCCCGAGGGTGTTCGCAACCCCGACGGGGTTCAGGCAACCAAGCGCTTCGATGTCTATCGCAACAACGTCGCCGTCAGCCTGACAGAAGCGCTGGAAACAGCGTTCCCTGTCGTCCGCAAACTGGTGGGCGACGACTTTTTCCGCGCGATGGCAGGGGTTTACCTGCGCGCGCATCCCCCCACATCCCCCGTGATGATGTTCTACGGGGAGGAGATGCCTGCGTTTTTGGCAGGCTTCGGACCCGCGCAGTCTGTGCCTTATCTGCCCGACGTCGCCGCATTGGAACTGGCGCTACGCCACAGCTACCACGCAGCGGATGCCGCGCCGGTCGCACCGGATGCCTTGGGCCAGCTGGCCCCAGACACCTTGCCCCATGTGACCTTTGCCTTTGCACCGGCCGTTCGGATCATCCCGTCCCGTTTCCCGCTGCACTCCATCTGGTGGGCCAACACCCACGGTGGAAAGAACACCCAAAACGCGGAACCCGCACTAGTGACCCGCCCCGAGTTCGACCCCCAAGTCGATGTACTGACGCCCGAACAGGCCGCTGTTTGCACAGCCCTCATGGGCGGCGAACCACTGGGTCAGGCCCTCCGTCATGGCGGGGCTGACTTTGACCTCGGCCCGCTCTTGGGCCTGCTGCTCGCCCGCGGCGCCATTACCTCCCTCAAGACCTGAAAGACCCCTCCCATGATTGCCCTTTATGACCGTACCGCCGCCGCCCTGAACCGATCAGCCGACAGCATCCTGCCCACGCTGGCCCGCTTCATCTTTGCGGCCACGCTGTTGTTTTACTTCTGGAATTCGGCTGGCACGAAATGGGACGGCACGCCGTTCTCACCCTCCATCGGCGGCTACGCCCAGATCTTCCCCAAAGCGATGGAAGCCGTGGGCTATGACATCAGCCAGATGTCGATCTTCCACTGGGCCGTCGTTGTGGCGGGCACCTTGGCGGAATACATCCTGCCGCTGCTGATCGTGATCGGGCTGTTCACGCGCCTTGCCGCCCTTGGCATGATTGGCTTCGTGATCGTCCAATCCCTCACCGACCTCTATGGCCATGGCGGGATTGAACACGCGGAAACACTGGGCGCGTGGTTCGACAATCTGTCGGGCGGCGCGATCCTTGATCAGCGCGCGTTCTGGATGCTCGCCTTCGTCGTGCTGGTGCTCAAAGGCGCAGGGCCGCTGTCCGTGGACAAGCTGCTTTCGCGCGGCCGTTAGAAGTGCGCCTTTTCCTCATCCGGCTTGCCGGCAGCGACGGCCAATAGGCCGCCCAGGCCCGCGAAACCGATGGGGAACATCGTGCCCACGTTGAACCCGAAGGCCGCGTAGAAGGCCCCTGCCCCCAACAACATCGCGATCCCGCCCCACAGGGCGCGGGATTTCGCCATGGCACCGCCAGCGATGCACAACAGCGGAGCGATAAACGACGCAAATTGCACAAAGGCGGGGTTCTCGAACAGGCTGAACTCGCCCTCCGGCAGCTGGTTTGACAGCTCAACCATGCCGTAGCCAAACAGCCCCACGATGATCCCGATCAACCCCGCGATCATCCCCAATACACCTGCTGCGTTGCGCATGTCAGTTTGCTCCTACGGCTTGTTGTACGTCTTTGGTCCAGCCTTGATACCAAACCCCGTTCAGGTCAATCACGGGCCGTTTGATCAGCGTCGGATGGGCCTTCAGCAACACATCCAGATCCTGCGCCTGCTCCGCCGCGGACAACTGCCGCCAGGTGGTGGAACGTTTGTTGAGGACCGCCTCACCAAAGGCCGCGATCATGGCAGCGCGGTCTGCGTCCGAGACTCCATCCGCGCGCACGTCGATCACCTCGACCTCTTGCCCAGCCAAGGCCTTTTGCGCCTTGCGGCAGGTGTCGCAGCTTTTCAGCCCAAAAAATCGCATTCATTGCCTCCCATTTGGGCGTCTGCCCCGCCAGTGTGCAGGACTTTGCCCTTGTTTGGGCCCCGCGCGGTTTTGTCATTTGCCTTTTGTGACTGTGCCCTAAGGTTAAAGCCACGACCGGTGTTGTAGGTAGATGTGCCCGCCGCACCGCCAAAGTTCAAGTGAAGGAGACGGATCATGCCCAAGGGCACCGTGAAATGGTTCAACACCACCAAGGGATACGGGTTTATTGCACCCGAAGACGGCGGATCGGACATTTTCGTCCATATTTCTGCTGTGGAACAATCCGGGATGACCGGCCTTGCGGACGATCAAGCGGTGGAGTTCGACCTGATCGAAGGCCGCGACGGTCGCAAGATGGCAGGTAACTTGAAGGCGGTCTAAGCCGCTTTCTCCCCCCGTCCAAGGATCATGCGCACCTGCTGCGGCGTCAGCGGGTAAAGCGGATTCGCGGGCGGGGTATGTGTTTGTGTGCTCATGTTTGTCATATGACCATAGGGATGTGGCAATATTAGGGGAAAGGTTTGGCGGACCTCCCCTTAGGTCAACCACGGGAACGAAAACAAGGGCTTGTCCGTCCGGTCGCGCTGGGCGGACTGGCTCATCTCCTCGGCCGTGTCGTCGAGGCTGCGCAGCAACTCCCCTTCGATCTGCGGAAACACAGGGCGACGGTCCGTGGTCTGTACGTCTTGATATGGCATTGGAATGTCCTCCAGTTGTCATGTCGTAAGGGCATCATCCCAAGATTGACGGCGGACGTGAGGGGGAAGAGTCCTTAGGGCGCGGGATCGGACGTTACGTCATCCACCTTAAGATGCTGATTTTTATACAGGTTTTAGGGGGAATTGTTGATCAGGCCGGTGTTGGGGTGGTCCGTTTTGGAAGAACAGTTTGGCGGCAAAGGCGGGACTGTTGCTGGATGCTGAACAATACCGGTTTGAACAGAGTTGTTTTCAGGATGTTCGACGGAGGTTACAGGGAGGGTCAAAGCCACGTTCACAAACATCGCAAAGACGTGGCGCATAGGTGCCGGATAGGATATTTTTGTGTGCGCGTATTCACAAAGTTCATCCGAGCATTTGTGCATGGCGAAAGTAGGTGAAAGGTTTGGCGGGGTTCCCCCAACGGCGCTTTAGATACTGAACGTGAGCCCAAATTTTGGTGACCAATCCGCCAAGAAATCAGCAACAACATCAATTACCATTCGCGCCGGATAAGAAGCGGCTAGGACGTTATCAGGGAGGTATACTCTATCGCCTTTCTTCGTCACGACGAATGGGGGCAACGAAACCTCAGCATCAGACACTGTAAGCAGCTTTGCCGCAGCTAACGTATTGACTGAGGCGTCTGCAACTCCATCAACGATCTCCCCCCTGAAGCTGCCATAATCGACGCCGTCAACGACCATCCGACCGATGGTTAGACTGCCACTTCCCTCGATTTTAACGATAGGTCCTAGATCAACCTTCGCGTCGGTTCGACTGGCAATCTGCGGGGCCTTTCGGGACCGGATATGGGTGTCTTGGTCGCGATATGTTCCTAAGTACCTAAAAAGAGGGTCGCGCGACCACCTTTGTCTAAGCTCTTTCGAAAGGCCGCTAAGCTGCGGATTCGATTGCGACATCCCCAAGATAAGATCAATAACTCCATCGAAGTCAAATATCACACTTCTCCAATGTGAAGTCGCAGTCAGACCATGTGGCGCTGCACGAAAAGCGCGTATCTGGATAGCGATATCGCCGATCTTCTGCTGAGCAATCTGTTTGTGAGAAAACGACATTTTTGTTAACCCTTCAAAACCCCCTCAAACTCACGCCACTCGCCTTTGCTCATCCCTGACGTCTCCTGCGTCACCTCTTCACCGGCGAGCATCTTGCGGATGCACTCCAGTTGGCGACCGCTGAGGTTCGCGCCGCCCATGCGGTAGTCTTCGAACGCACGATACGCAGCAGGCACCCAGTCCTTCACCATCTCGCAGATCGCATCTGCGTAGACACGGATTTCGTATTGGGCGTGGCTGTCAGCCCTCAATCGCAGGAAGTGGAACAGGTTGTGCAAATCCACCTTCCAATACCACTGGGTGTAGATGTTGGCGGGCAGGTTCATGCGGGCCAGTTCACGGGCGAGGCCCTGCTGACCCTCATCCGAAATCATCTCTTCGTAGTGATCATAGGCGCGGCCGGCGTCGTCTTTGAGATACCGCAGCACACGCTCGGCCTCTTCCCCCGTCAGGGCCTCCCCCCGCCCCTGATTGTTCACCACCGACTGCGCGGCGAGGTCTTCTGGACGCGGGATATAGAATTCACGGTCCAAAATCGAATAACGCGCAGAGTATTCGTTTACGTTGGCGGTGCGGTGCCGAATCCATTGGCGGGCCACGAAGACGGGCAGTTTGACGTGCAACTTGACCTCACACATCTCGAACGGGGTCGAGTGCCAGTGCCGCATCAAATACCGG
>JAHDFG010000026.1:0-2087 GCA_020628265.1 Pseudooctadecabacter sp.
CAGCCCGAGGGGCCGACGAAGATCACAAACTCGCCCTCTTCGATGGCCAGATCGACGCCCTTGATGACTTGCACGTTGCCGAACCACTTTTCGACGGCTTTGAGAGTGATCGATGACATCAGGCTGCCCCTTGGCGTGTTTCTGGTTGGTGTCCGGCCCAGCCAAGCCAGACGGCGGCTGTCCATGTGAAGGTGCCCCCGCCTGCTGGTGCGCCGGTGTGGGGGTCGTAGTATTCCGCGAAGCCGTTTTCCTGCATCAGGCGTGCCGTGTCGGCGCGGATGCGTGCTGCTGCGGCTTCGATCCCCTGTTCTTCCATGCCGGAGCCAACAAGGTAATTCATGATCGGCCAAGTCGGCCCGCGCCAGTAGCGCAAAGGTTCGAACCCTTCGGCGGATGGATCGTAGCTGGCAAGGCCGTAGGACGTGGCCTCAAGCATGGTTTCGATCGCGGGCAGCGCCCGGGCGTCATTGATGCCCGCATACCAGCAAAGGGCCGATGCGTTCGACAGGATGCCGTTGAACTTGCCCGTGCGTGTGTTGCGGCTGTCATAGCCGCCGATGTCGGGGTTCCAAAGGGATTCGGCACCCGCCTCAAGCGTCTTGATCCAGCCGTCAATTTCCGAGGTGTCTTCGCCAAAGCGCCGCCCCATTGCCGCCAGATCACGGTTCGCCCGCAACAGGGTGAAGGTCATGGTCGGATCGGCCACGCGGAACGGGTTGATCGCCAGAAGTTTCTCCTGATCCCAATTCACGGAAACGCCGATCTGAACGAGCTTGATATACCGGTCGTAGTCGTACTTTGTCGGGCGCATGGCAGCGTCCACGTGGGACGTATCGCGGCGGGTGTATTCGCCTACGTCGTCTGCATTGATCTCCCGCATGGCGGCATCCCAATCGGGCGCGTTGTCCCGACCGGCCTCCCACGGGTGGGTCACACAGACCGCCCCCTGATCAAGCCGCCAGTCCATGAACCACCGGTGCCAGTTTTTCAGTTTGGGCCAAATCGCATGGGCGCGGGCCTTTCCGGCGGGATCCATGTCCAGCATCTTTGCCATGAAACTTGCGGCGACGGGGGGCTGGCTGATGCCCGACGACGGGATCGGGCCCCGCCCCTGCCAGACGTCCGGTCCGGGGAAGTAGCCCGGATCGGGGCGGTGGAAAAGGATATGGGGCACCATGCCATCGTCCCACTGGCCGGACATGAGTGTCTCCAACTCGGTCCAGCCGCGATCGGGATCAAAGGTGGTGAAGCCCCACGCCGCAAAGGCGCTGTCCCAATTCCACTGGTACGGATAAAGCCCGTGGGTCGGCAGCGTATAACCGCCCTTGTCGTTGTTGCGCAGAATGCCGCGTGCTTGTTCATGCAGGTCTGTCATATCATCATCCTTTAACCGAGCCAGCGGTCAGGCCTTTCGTCATAAAGCGTTCCAGTCCCAGAAAGAGCGCCATGATCGGCACCGTCGCCACGACCGATCCGGCCATGAGGTGTTGTCTGGGGATTTCCGAGGAGTTGAGGGAAGCGATCCCCCGCGTCAGTGTGAATTTCGATGGGTCGTCCAGCAGCATGAACGCCAGCAGGAATTCGTTCCATGCGATCATGAAGACATAAAGCGACACGGACGCCAGTGCGGGCAAGGACAGAGGCAGGGTGATCTTCCAGATCACGGCAAGGCGTGACAGCCCGTCCATCAGCCCTGCCTCTTCCACCTCCGCCGGAAGGCCGCGGAAGTACCCTTGCAGCATATACAGCGCCACGGGGATGGTCGTGACCGGATAGATCATCACAATGCCCCAGAAGGAATTGCGCAGGCCCGTCATCGAAAAGGCGATATAGATGGGCAGCGCCAGAACGATCATCGGGACCATGTAGATCAGAAGGATCGAGCGCGAGAATGCCGCCTGCCCTTTGAACCGAAGCCGGGCTACGGCGTAGGCCCCGGGGATCGCGAAGGCCAGCGTGATGAACACGGTCAGCACCGAGATAAAGAACGAGTTGAACAGGTAAGTGCCGAAGTTGAATTGGGTGAACAGCTCGTCATAGCTGCGGAACAGCTCCGCGCCTTTGGACAGGTCGATCGAGAAATCGAG
>JAHDFG010000026.1:2187-14796 GCA_020628265.1 Pseudooctadecabacter sp.
CGTCATAGCTGCGGAACAGCTCCGCGCCTTTGGACAGGTCGATCGAGAAATCGAGCGGGTTCTGCATAAGCTCCGCCTGATTTTTCAGGCTGGTCATGACCATCACGTAGAAGGGGATCAGGACGATGGCGGTGAAGAAAATATAGCCGAAGCCCGTGAAAAAGCGGATGACGGCGGCCTCGAATTCATGGCGTGTTAGGGCACCGGCTGGCAGATCGTCGAGGATTTTCATCGCCGACCAGCCGAACGCCGCGGTAAGGCTGATGGCCCCGAATACTGCAGCCGCGGTTGATGCCTGTTCACCAATGACAAGCGGCCCGAAACCAAGCAGTGTGCCAACGGCCAAGGCCCCCGCTGCGGCGGCGTCACCGAGCAGACCGCCGATCCGGTGCCCCACGACAAACCCGATAGCACCGCCCCACAGCAGCGACAAAAGGATGTGGGGCCGGAACGGATCGCCGGTGGCGAAGCTCATGACGATGGCGACCGTGGTGGACAGGACCACCATCCAAAGCGCGCCGAGAACTGGGCTTGTGATGAAGTTGTAGCGAAGTGCGCCCATGTTACAGACCCTCCTCACGGCTGACGTATTTCAGGAAGAAGAGCGAGAACGTGAGCAGGCAGCCGAAGATCACAACGGCCACGGCAGCCCCTGCCCCGATGTTGCTGACAGCAAAGGCCTGTTCGTAGACGTTCACCGTCAGGGTCCGTGTGCCTGCGTTGCCGCCCGTCAGAAGGAAGATGTCGTCGAACTTGTTGAAGGTCCAGATAAAGCGCAGCAGGAACAGCACGCTGAGGATACCCAGAAGCTGCGGCACGCTAAGCGACCAGAACTGCTGGAACGGCGATGCCCCGTCCATGTCAGCAGCTTCGTACATGTCGCTGTCGATACTTTGCATCCGAGCAAGGATGAACAGGAACGACAGCGGGAAGTAGCGCCAGATTTCGAACACGGTCACCATGATCAGGGCGAGCGGGCGCTCCCCGAAGAAATTGATTGCCTCGGGCGTCACACCCATTTGCACCAAGAGCGCGTTGGCAGAGCCGGAGAACGGATCGAACAGGATCAGCCACGCAAAGGCCACGGCGATGATCGGGGCCACGTATGGAAAGAGGTAGAGGCCCCTCAGGATGCCCTGCCCTCGGAAGGATTTGTTCAACAGCAGCGCCGCAAAGAGGCCCACCAACAAGGCGCCAATGGTCCCGAAAACGGTGTAGAACAACGTCACCCACAGGACTTCAATGAATTCCTCGCCGTTGAAGATGCGGCTGAAGTTATCAAGGGTGAAGGTCGAATTGGTCAGCACGTTCGATGCCGTTCCGGTCGTGGTTGCGGGGCTGTCTTGGGGCCGCAGCGCATTGTCCAGATAGGCCTGTCCGACCGTCACGGGGAAGGTCAGCGTCTCTCGCGTGCCGGGTTCCCAATCGCCCAGATCACAGGCCAGATCGCGGCCCACCAGGGTGCAGCGGTCATCCAGTGTCAGGACCGTCAGGCCCTCGGGCACGACATCGCTGAAGGTCACGCCGGTGATGGGTTGGTCTTGGGATGAATTGCGCAGGCGGTACCGCAGGGTGGCTTCGGCCCCCAGCACGTCATCATCGCCGCGGATGTCTTCACGCAGCACCACTTCGGGTGCGCGCAGATCTGCCAGTTCAACAGGCTTGAACGAGATCCAGAAGATCGCAAGCAGCGGCAGGACGACAACCAGCGCAACCGCCGTGATGGTCGGGAAAAGCAATCCCCAAGCCAGTCGTGCTTCACGTTTGGCAAGCGGGCCGGTGCCGGTCGGGGGCATTGGCTGCGACATGACAGATCCGTCCTGTAATTTTGAAAGCAAAGGTGGGGTCCGGGGCGCGCGAGACTGAAGCGCGCCCCGGACTGATGCGCTTACTGCGTGGCAGCGATTGCGGTGTTCAGTTCGGCCACGGTGGCAGCAGCGTCACGCTCGCCGTCGATGTACTCACGTACCAGACGGTTGATGACCTGGCTGTTGATGATGGCCGAGGCTGCGGACAGCTGGCCATCGGCCACGCCCCAACGCTGGGCCACATCAAGACCGCCGACGATCTCTTCGATCATGGACGCCTCATAGAGGTCACCCAGCGGTGCCTTGCGGTCTACGCCAACATCCAGCGTTGCCCACAGATCTGCGAACTCGGTCGGATTGTCGGCGGTGCCACGACGGACAGGGAACTTGCCTTCAGGCGCGATGGCAAGCGTGGAGCCATAGCCGTCGGACATGGAGTACTGAACGAATTCCATCGCCGCATCGGTGGAGGCATCAGACGTGATGCCGAAGTAACGAACGTCACCCCATGCCGCACCATCAGGGTTGCTTGGCCCAGCAAAGTTGGTCACGACACCCGTTGCTGCTGCCAGATCGCGGGTCGTCGGATCATCGTTGATCGTGGGCGGAGCGCTGTCACGCAGACCGGCCAGTTCATCGAGGATGAACGGAGACCAGATGATCATCGCCGCATTGCCGGAGAAGTAGAGCGTACGGGACTGATCCCAGTACAGATCGCCCGGAGGGGACGCTTCGGCGATGGCTTTGTAGAATTCCAGCACTTCGATCGTGGCGGCTTCGTCCAGCGCCTGAACCCCATCGGGGCCAACCGGAGACACGCCATTGGCGAGGAAGACATGTTCCAGAACCTGGCTCATGAAGTTCTCGTCGATCTTGGTGGCAGCGACAAAGCCGTACATCTCAGGCGGGTTGTGCAGGGCCTCAACAGCGGCCAGCACATTGGCGTAGCTGTTTGGCGGCTCAAGGCCGTTCGCCTCAAAGAGATCGGCGCGGTAGACCAGCATCTGGGTCCAGCCGTCGACCGGAACAGAGGCGTAGCCGCCCTCAACAGCCGCCATGTTCAACGCACCGGGGGCGAAGGTGTCGGCGCCCAGCATCTCAACCACGTCAGAGGCGGCGTCGATGTCCAGAATGCCGGCTTCGGCCCAAGGGGCTGCGTACTGAAGCGTGTGATAGATCACGTCCGGCAGATCACCTGCGGCAAAGGCAGCCGTGGCGCGCGTGCCAAGATCGTTTTCGGACACGGGGATAACTTCGACCGTGTGGCCCGTGGCCGCTGCGAAATCGTCGGCCATGGCCTGCTGACGGGCCAGACGTTCGGGCTGCTCTTCGGTCGTCCAGAAGCGCAGGTCCTCTGCCTGCACGCCCGTGGCGGCCAGAAGCAGCGCGAGTGCTGTTCCATTTCTGATCATCGTGAGTGACTTCATGGTTTCCTCCCTTAGAAGTTCTTGTTTGATGAAGGGGTGGGGCCGGCAGGCGCCGGACCAGTGGATGCGCGGCGCACGAATGTCGCCGCGGTCGTTTCGCGCAGATTTTCAACGGGTTCGCCCCGCACGCGCCTGATAAGCAAAGATGACAACCGCTCACCTGCGTTGCGGTTGTCTACAGCAAAGGTGGTCAGCGGCGGCTGGGCATTGGCCCCGTCCTGCGTGCCGTCATAGGCGACGATTGAGACGTCCTTGGCCACGGTCAGGCCCCGTTCCGCCAATGCCGCATATGCGCCGAGGGCGGCGTTATCCACGGCACACACAATGGCAGTCGGTGGTTCCGCTTGGTCGAGGAAGGCCCCAGCGGCCGCCTGCCCGTCGCTGCGGGTCACGGCGTTGTCCCGCATCAGATCAGGATCAATGGTTAGCCCGCATTCGGCCATTCCCGCCTTGAACCCCTGCAAACGCAGGCTGGCATAGGTGTAAATCGTCTTACCGTTGATGAAACCGATGCGACGGTGACCCAGGTCTGCCAGATGGCGCACGGCATCGCGCATCGCATCTTCACCGCGCACGTCGAACCATGCGCAACCGGTCGGATCTTGCTGTCTGCCATAAAGGACAAAAGGCACCCTTTCAGCACGCAGCAGCTTTGCCCGCGGGTCATCGACCATGGCGCGCGGCAGGATGAAACCGTCAGCTTTTCCGTCTTGGGCAAGTGACCTGAACGTGTCCACCAGCGTGTCGTGCGTGTCGGCCGAGGCGACGGTCACTGTATAGCCTTCCTGACTGGCACCGGCAGAAAGTCCCGCCAGAAACTCTGCAAGGAATGGACGGTGGGCATCGTGGTCGGACAGCTGCAACACCAAACCAAGCGAGCGGGTGCGGCCCGTCTTGACGGCCTGCGCGTAGCTTAGCGGTTGGTAGTTCAATTCAGCCGCCATCTTCTTGACTCGCAGCTGCGTGCCCTCGGCGATATCGGCGTATCCGTTCAATGCCCGAGAGACAGTCGATTTCGTCAGACCGAGGGCGTCAGCCATGTCACTGATCGTGACACGCGGCCCACTCCTTTTCCTCGACACGGATGTCGCAGCTTCGGTCATGTTGAAAATCTCCCTGCGACTCAGGCTGATTTCCGAAACCGGTTTCGGCAAGAGGTTTGTTGTCGTTTTCTCCGAAACCTTTTCCGAAACTGTTTAAGAATTTCAAACTGCTCGGCGCTGCATCCGCAGCATCCGAAGCCTTCGTTACCGCAAACGGATCAGTGTTTTATGGGTCCAGCGGCAGGCTGATGCTTTGCTGCGATGCAGAGGTTTCCGCTGCATCCAGAACCCTCTGCAACACCGCGCCACGGGGGAAATCGGGCGTTGCGGATTGACCGTTTCGGACCGCTTCGACGAAAGAAGCGTAGATCGAAGGGACCTCTGGGCACTCAACCTCAACCCATTCGGCGGCCTCAAGATTCGCGCCAAGGCAGGTCCGCAGATGGCTTTGGTCGGCCTTCCACGTGACCTCCAGACCGCCCTTTGTGCCATGAATGCGCAAGAACAGGTCGTTCAAATGACCCGACGCAAACCGCGTGGCCGTGACAGTTCCCAAGGCACCGTTTTCAAGAACCAGCTGCATCGTGGCCGAGTCGTTGGCATCAAGGGTGTATTCCCCGATTTTCCCGTCTGGTGCCTTGTCAAAAGTTGCCAGCCTGCACGAAACCTCACGAACCGGCAGGCCCGCGACGTAAGTGGCAAAGTCGAGGATGTGGATACCCACATCACCCAGCACGCCTTTTGATCCATGGGCCGTCGACAACCGCCAAAGCCACTGGCTTTCCTTGTCCCACTCGCCCCACGCGGGCTGGACCAGCCAGCTTTGCAGATAGGAGGCCTCGAAATGGCGGACCTCGCCAATTTCGCCGTCCGCAACCAGCTTCGCCGCATGTTGCAGGGCCGAAGCGTTGCGGTAGCTGAGGTTGACCATATTTACGACGCCAGCCTCTGCTGCAGCCTCTGCCATTGCCTCCGCATCGGCTGCATTGGTGGCCAGAGGCTTTTCGCAAAGCACGTGTTTGCCAGCCGCGAGGAGGGCCATCGTGGTTTTGTAATGAACCCCGTCTGGCGTCACATTGGAGACCGCATCGAATGCGCCCCACTCCAATGCATCCTCAAGACTGGTGAAGCCTTGGGGGACGTCGAATGCCTTCTGAAACTCGGCCAACCGGTCAGCATCCAGATCAACGGCGGCGACGACGTCGACGCTGTCCATTGCAGTGAATTCTTCCCCGTGGCGGTTTGCCATGCCGCCGGTGCCTAGGATCAAGATGCGGACGGGGTTGTTCATCAGCGGTATCCTTCTTCACCGTCCTGATGCAGGCGAGGGCCGCGTTCGGTGATCGGCTCCAGCGCCGTTTCCACGGGCACGTTGGGCGCGTCGTTCGGGTTTGCGATGCGCGGCGCGGGGTTGTGCGCCCAGCGCACACCATTGGCGATCACACGCTGCACGTTCGCATCGTGGTAGGTCGGATAGGTTTCGTGACCCGGCCGGAAGTAAAAGACATTGCCGGCCCCGCGTTTGTACGTGAGGCCAGAGCGGAAGACCTCCCCGCCTGCAAACCAACTGATGAACACGGTCTCGAGCGGTTCCGGCACGCCGAAGGGCTCGCCATACATCTCCTCGTTCTCCAGCTCGAAATGGTCGGGCAGACCGGCGGCGATCGGGTGGTTGCGGGACGTCACCCACAGTCGTTCCCGTTCGCCCGCTTCGCGCCATGTCAGGTTGCACGGCGCCCCCATCAGCCGTTTGAACGGTTTGGCGAAATGGGCGGAATGCAGAAAGATGATGCCCATGCCGGAAAAGACCGCATCGCAGACCCGTTCGACGATTGCATCATCCACATCACCATGGGCCGCATGGCCCCACCAGATCAGCACATCGGTCTCGGCCAGCTTCTCGGTCGTCAGACCATGTTCGGGATCCTGCAGGGTTACGGATGATGCTGTGATGCCGTCCTGCCCGTTCAGCGCATCCGCAATGCAATTGTGCATCCCGTCCGGATAGATATCCGCAACGATCTTGTTTTTGCGTTCGTGTACATTTTCGCCCCATACGGTCACGCGAATGGTCATGGCAGGCTCCAACGATAAGGTGGGTCAAGTGAGCGGGGAAGATGCCGCCGTTCCCCTGTTCACACAAGCGAAGATAGCGAAGGGCTGGCAACTTTTTACAGCTGCGCGGCTGTCAGACCCAAACCGGTGCCTTACCGATCCGCGCAATTAAGAAGTCCATAAAGACGCGAACCTTGGCCGATACGACGTTACTTTTGGGATAGATCAACCAAAGGGCGGGCTCATAAGACAAGTCGTGATCAGGCAGGACACGCACCAATCGTCCCGCTGCCAGATCCTCGTGCACCAGCCAAAGGGAATTGATCGATATGCCTGCACCACTCAGCGTGGCCTGACGTTGTGTCATGCCATCGTTGACGACCAGGCATTGCGCAGCAAGGCGGGGGTCGAAATACGCCAGCTGTCCGTCAGGGGTTTTCATCAGCCGCGCATCCATAGACTGGAACGCCAGCACACGGTGCTGGGCCAGATCATCCGCTGATTTGGGCGTCCCGTAGGCCTCCAGATATGCGGGTGACGCGCAAAGTATTCGCGTGTCCTCGGCCAGTTTGCGTGCCGTAAAACTACTGTCGGCCAGAACCGCGTTGCGTAGGGCCAGATCGTAGCTGCCTTCGATCAGGTCGTGCTGGGAGTCCGACAGGTGCAGGTCCAAAGCAAGGTCAGGGTGGTCCGACATGAAGTCCGACAGCAACGGCGCGATATACAACTGTGCAAAGGTGCTGGGCGCGGCAAATCGCAACGTCCCGCTGACCTTTGTTGTTCCGTGACCCAAAGCCGCCAGCGCGGCCTGCTCTTGCGCGATGATCTCACGCGCGTAGGGCAGAAAATCCCGCCCTTCGACAGACAGGGACACCTTTCGCGTAGACCGGTGCAGCAATTCCGCCCCCAGCAGTTTCTCCAGCTTGGCGATCCGTGTGCTGGCGACCGCAGGGGCCATGCCCAGGCTGCGACCAGCCGCGCTGATGTTGAGGGTTTCGCTGGCCAAGACAAAAAGGCGGAGGCTTTCAGTGTCCATCGCGACACCCCCTATTATTTAGTAATTCGGAATACTGAAATCAGATACGTCCTGTTTTTATATTTTTTGACGGGTGTAATTCAAGGGGGCAGACGCCGACAGGAGGCCAAGATGACTTTGACAGCGACCGTAAACTATCACGTCCACAAACCGTTCCGGCAAGCCTTTGAGCTGGATGCTGGCGGCGTGGTGGGCAACCTGATCTCACCTGAGCTTGCCCCGACCAATGTGCCTTTGGTGGATGTCCGCAGCACGGACGAGAAACCCTGTTTCACCGAGGCCTCCATTGGCTTCGCAAACGCACCTACGGCAGTCGTTTCCTTTGACGATCCCGACCACTGGGAGGCGGCATGCGACGCGGAATTGACCAAGCTGTTGACCCGAGAGGTCGAGGCCGAGGAAGTCGTGATCTTTGACCACACGGTGCGTGTCGATGACCCCGACGCCACCCGCAAACCTGCGCGCAACGTCCATAGCGACTACAGCCAACAGGGTGCCGTACAGCGCTTGGTAGATATTCTGGGGCCTGAGCGCGCCGTTGAATGGGCGGATGGACACTACGCCTTTATCAATATCTGGCGACCGGTCGGGGCCCCGATCAACTCCGCTCCATTGGGGTTTGTCTTGCCCGACAGCGTGGCCGAAGACGACTGGCTGCTGCTTGATCTGATCTACCCCGACCGCAAGGGGCAGATCATGGGTCTTGTGGCCAATCCGGAGCACCGCTGGGTCTACCAGTCCGGCATGACACCGGACGAGGTTGCCTACTTCAACATCTATGACAACCGCGGACGGCCTTCGATTGCGCATAGTGCGCTGGACCGCGTGGAAGACCCGACCGTGACGACCATTCGCAAAAGCATCGAAAGCCGCACGCTGGTGCGCTTCTAGACCGACACCATGATCGAAAGGATCAGGACATGACCAAGACAATTCTCATCACGGGTGCCACCGATGGCATTGGCCTGCTGACCGCCAAGAACCTCGCCGCTGAGGGCCACACCATTCTGCTGCACGGACGCAGCGCCGACAAACTGGCGCGCGCACGAAAGGAGGTTGTCGGCACGACCGAAACCTACATCGCGGACCTGAGCCGCATGGCAGACGTGACCGCGATGGCGCAGGACATAAGAAAGGCCCACGACCGGCTGGACGTGATCATCAACAACGCAGGTGTTCTAAAGACGCCCAACACACAGACCGAAGACGGCTTTGACATCCGTTTCATGGTCAACACCTTCGCGCCCTACGCCCTGACCCGCGCCCTTTTGCCGATCGTGCCAAAGGACGGACGCATCGTGAACCTGTCATCGGCCGCGCAAGCGCCCGTGGACATCGACGCCATGCTGGGCCGTCGCCAACTCGATGACATGGGCGCCTACGCGCAAAGCAAACTGGCGATCACGATCTGGAGCCGCGAAATGGCGAAAGAGTTGCCCGACGGCCCTGTCGTCGTGGCCGTGAACCCCGGCTCCTTGTTGGCCAGTAAGATGGTCAAAGAGGGTTTCGGTGTTGCGGGCAGCGACCTGCAGATTGGAGCCGGAATTCTGCGCGAGGCCGCTTTGGGTGCGTCTTTTGAAGATGCCAGCGGCGCCTACTTCGACAACGACAGCCAGCGGTTCGCCCAACCCCATGCAGCCGGACTTGACCCAAACCACAGCGCCGAAGTGATGCAGACCATCAATGATGTGACTGCGCGCCTCGTCTAGCCGAACACATCAATACGAAAAGAGACATGACATGACTGTACAATCCCCGCTCGAACAAGCCCGCGCTATTCCGCGCCCCTCGCGTGAGGCCATGCTGCAACGCGCGCCCACCGTCCAGAATTTCTGGAACAGCAATACGGCGCTGTTCGAAAACGCATGGGCCGAATGGGACGAAACCGGCGAAGGCCGCGATCTGAAGATTGATACCTCGATCTTCGACCCCGCACTGCGTTCCGCTGTTGAGGCCGCATGGGCCGACCCTAGCGCAGAAGGTGCTGTGCGCGATCTGTGGACCGAAGTGTTCCCCGGCGTCTACGAGGCCCAGTTCTTCGACCCAGCAAAGATCGCCGACCTGCGTGCCTACATGGCAGCCGCGACCAACGCCGATATCCCGGTGCGCCCACCCTACGGGATTTCGCTGAACCGCGGTGGCGCGATGCTGGACCCCCGCTCCGAAGGGTATCTGGCCGCGCCCGGCTTTCAGGCCTTCTATGGCACTTTGATGAACCAGTATATGCGCCCCGTCTCACTGATGTTGTTCCCCGACATCATGGGATTTGACACACAAACATTCGGGTTCTCGATCCAGTGGCAGGCGGACGCGGATACCTCCCTTCGCGCTCATACGGATGCCTCTTCCGTGACGCTGAACATCAACCTGAACCTTCCGGGCGAAGAGTTCGCGGGGTCTGGCGTGCGGTTCTTCGACCGTGAGACGCGCCAAGTGGCCGAGTTGAACTTTGCTCCGGGCAAGGCGCTGATCCACCACGGCAGCGTGCCGCATGAATCCATGCCGATCACCGAAGGGGAGCGGTCAAACTTCGTGCTGTGGCTTTACGGCGAAGGCGGTCAGGTGCCCTACTTCGGCGCGCCCAAGCCGGACATTCCAGCGGCAGAGCGCTGGACCACACCCGATGCACCCAGCGACGGTTTCGCACCGTTCTAAAAACCCAACAAAAAACGGGGGGCGGATCACCGGCCCCCCGTTTCAAATGTCAGACCAGTTCTGCGTTACGCGGCAGCACTGGCCCCCGCTGTCCGCCCGAAAACCGTGCCCGACGTCAGACCTGACCCGCCCGGATAGCCTTCGAAGAAAACGCCGCCGACCATTTCACCGGCGGCAAAGAGGCCTGTGATGGGCGCTCCGCCGTCGTCCAGAACAGCACCCGTGCCAGACACCTTGATCCCGCCGTAAGTAAAGGTGATGCCACCTGTCACAGGATAGGCGCGGAACGGCCCCGTATCGAATTTCTGGGCCCAGTTGGATTTGGGCAGCGCCAGCCCTTTCGTGCCTTTGCCGTCCAATGTCGTGGGATCAAATTCAACGCTTTCGTCAACGCTTGCGTTATACGCAGCCAGCGTTTCCCGAACCCCGGCCTTGTCCACACCGTCCAGCTTCTCGATCAAACCATCCAGCGTGTCGGCTTCGACGAAATGTGCATCGTGGAAGGAGTATTCCGCATAAAGAAGGTCCTGCACCTTGGCGTCGAAAATTTGCCACGCGAAGTGACCTGGCTGATCCAGCACCGCCTTGCCGAACTGGGCATAGGTGTAGTTGCGGAAGTTCTCACCCTCATCTACGAAACGTTGGCCTTCGGCATTCACCATCACACCAAGGAAATAACAGATCTTGCGGTAGTTCTTGCGTTCACCTGCAGGCAGATCAAGCCCGCCGTAGTCTGCCATGTGCAGGTCCATGGGTGTTGCATGGCAGCCATCGACCAGCCCGTAGGTCTGAGCACCCAGATCGCGGGCCATGACCATGCCGTCGCCGGTGTTCATGGGCGTGCCACGCACCTTGGCCTTGTCCCAATGGCCGCCCATCCAGTCACGGCGCAGCTCCGCGTTCGCTTCAAACCCGCCACAGGCCAGCACGACCGCATCCGCCTCAATGGCCTCGCCGTCTTCCAGCGTCACGCCCGTGACCCTGTCGCCCTCATGGTTCAGACTTTTGACAGGGGCCTCAAACCGGATGCGCCCGCCCATCCGTTCAAACGCGGCGCGCTCCATCTCAAAGAGACCCACGCCCTCGTTTTCGGCGGCCAATGTCAGCCCACCCCAGAACACGTGGCGCCCGTCTTTCTCAAAGCTTTGCCGTGAATAGATAGGCTCGAATTTCACCCCATGCCCGCCCAGCCATTGCATGGCCGACAGGGATTCACCGATCAGTTTTTCTTGTTCAGGCGACAGGGGCCGCCCGCCGTTGAACATCAGAAGATCGTCAGCGAACTTTGCCCGCGTGTAGCCGCCGAAATCCGTCACCTTAAGGCGCGTGTCGTCTGGGTCTTTCAGCAAAGGCATCAGATCATCCGCCCCGTCATAGGCAAACCGCATGGCACCTGCGGTGTATTTCGTGTTGCCACCGGCCAGCGCCTCATCCGCTTTTTCCAGCATCAGCACGTCTGCGCCCCCCTCAAGGGCCGCGATCCCAGCACAGAGGGCCGCGTTGCCGGACCCTACGACGATTACTTGCTTTGACATCTTCGATTCTCCTCGTTAGGCTTCTTGTATCCGCTTGGATACAATTTTGAAAGATCGATCATGGCAAAGGACGCCGCAGACCAGTCGCAGGGTGAGCTGGCCTTTGAAAAGCTGATGCAGGCCATCGAAGCTGGCACCTATGTGCCAGGCGACCGACTGCGCGAGGTTGAGGTGGCCGACCGTCTCTCACTATCCCGCACCCCCGTGCGCGAGGCGCTGCGCAGGCTCGAAGCCGAAAACATCATCGAGCATCGCCCCCGCGTCGGCGCAGTGATCCGCACCCTAGGGCAGGCCGAGGTGGTCGAGCTCTATGAGATGAGATTGGTGCTGGAGCGCACCGCCGCCGAGATGGCCGCGAAACACGCAGCCGAGGCGGAGGTCGAAGACATGGCCGCCATCAACGATGAGATCGCCGGATCAGGGGGCGGCCCGAAAGCAGCCGCCATCAATCAGGTGTTCCACCACTCGATCTACGTGGCCGCCCGCAACCGGTTTCTGCTGGATGCCGCCCGCGCGATGAACAACGCGCTCTTGTTGCTGGGACCAACGACACTGGCGGATCAGGACCGCATCGACACCGTCGTGCAGCAACACGGCCTGATCCTTGATGCCATCGGCGCAGGCGATATCGAGGCCGCTGGTGCCGCCGCAGAAGCGCATCTGCAAACCTCCCTGCGCTACCGCTTAAAGGTCATGCGGGGATGAAGACGCTTGCGATCACCTACGTCATCGCAGGCATTGGCGTGGCCCTGTTCATCTTCGCAGGCCTGCCGCTGCCCTGGCTGTTGGGGCCGATCACGGCCTGTCTTGTCGCGGCCCTCTTGGGGGTTCCGATGCGCGGCCTGCCTGTGTTGAACAACGCGATGCGGTCCATCCTCGGGGTGGCTGTCGGGTCGACGTTTACGGTCGCGCTCGTGATCAGTATGGCGTCCATGTGGACGACCTTGCTGCTTGTGCCGATCATGGTCTTTCTGATCGGCCTGATCGGCGTGCCTTACTTCCAACGGGTCTGGGGGTTTGACTTTGCCACCAGCTACTATTCCGCGATGC
>JAHDFG010000027.1:0-9983 GCA_020628265.1 Pseudooctadecabacter sp.
GGTTGGCAGCGCAAATGCCGGAGGAACCGTGGCTCTACCCTGAAGATCAGATCGCGGATCTCCCCATGCGCATGATCGCCGCCGAAATGACCCGCGAAAAGCTGACACTGCGCCTGCATCAGGAACTCCCCTACCAACTGACGGTCGAGACGGAGAACTGGGAAGAGCGTAAAGACGGCTCTGCCAAGGTGGATCAGATCGTCTATGTGGCCCGCGATGGTCACAAAGGTATCGTTCTGGGCAATCGCGGCGAGACGATTAAGGCCGTGAGCAAAGCCGCCCGCGAGGAACTGGCCGAGTTTCTGGGCCGCAAAGTCCATCTGTTCCTTCAGGTGAAGGTCCGTCCGAACTGGCTTGAAGAGAGCGAGCGCTATTCCGAGATGGGCCTCGATTTCAAGGACGGGAATGCATGACGGGGGCCACCAAAATTCCAGAATTTTGGTCCGCCCTGTGACCGCACGGCTCACCACGGATGTTTGGGTCTCGGCCTATCTGACCCGTTTGCGGCTTATGGATATTCCCGCCTTCGTGACCTCCAAAGGGGACAAGACTGCCGGTGCCGTGCTGGTGAAACTCAACACGCTCGACGGTCAGGCCTGCGCTTACCAGCGGTCTTTCGATTTGATGACAGGAGAACGCGCGTGGGTCGAATTGGCCAGTGGCCCTGAGGCCGATGTGGACGCCTCCGTCTCCAAACAGGCTGGCTTTGATCCTGACCTCTGGGTGATCGAGGTTGAGGACAAGCAGGGACGGCATTTGCTTGACGATCCCAGCCTGTCCTAAGGTGATGCCATGATCGAATGGCGCGACGAAGGGGCCTTGTTGAAGGTCCGCAAACACGGCGAAAGCAGCGCCATCATCGAGGTTTTTACCGAAAGTCACGGCAGGGCTGCCGGTGTTGTACGCGGCGGAACCAGCCGCAAGATTGCCCCGATCCTGCAACCAGGTGCGCAGCTGGATGTCACTTGGAAGGCGCGGCTTGAGGACCATCTGGGCAGCTTCACAATCGAACCGGTGCGCAGCCGTGCGGCCTCGGTCATGTCCGACCGCTTGGCTCTTGCAGGGCTCAATGCGGTTACAGCCTTGTTGTCCTTCGTCCTGCCAGAGCGGGAACCGCACGATGCCTTCTACCGACGGTCGATCCAGTTATTGGATCTTCTGGGGCAAAACGAAATCTGGCCGCTGGCGTATCTTCAGTGGGAAATGGCACTGTTGGAAGACTTCGGATTTGGCCTTGATTTATCGACTTGCGCCGTGACGGGGGAAACAAACGATCTGTTCTATGTGTCACCCCGCACAGGTCGGGCGGTTGCGCGCCATGCTGCGGGGGAATGGGCGGACAAGTTATTGCCTTTGCCGCCTGTGATGGTCGGGCAGGGCGATGCCGATACGGCAGAGGTGCTGCGGGCCCTGACGACCACCGGACATTTTCTGGAGCACCACCTTGCGCCGTCGCTGGGTGACCGGCACCTGCCGGAAGCCCGCCTGCGGTTGCTCGACCGGCTGCGGAAATCCGAATGATCCTTCTATGGCGTCTGAAAGACCATCACGGGCCCAACTGGACCCGATAGAACCAGCGTTTGGCCCGACACCTCCGCAAGGGTGACCGACTGTAGCGCATCAAAAAACTGCGTCTCAGCGGGGAGGTCAGGGCAGGCCATTCGGGTTGCGGCGATTGCCTCGATCCGGATGGCGGGCAAGGTGGCAGACTGGGCAGCCGAATACCGGTTGCACGGTGCCTGTCCCGAAATTTCACCCGTTTGTGCAAACTGGAGGGTCGCCCGATACGGAACGGCTGTCCCGTCAATAGAAACGAGACGATAGACCGCGTCCGGGCTGGGCGAAGCGGAGGGTGCCTCATCGGGACCGCAGGACAATACCAAAGAAACAGCGGCCAAGGAAACAGCACGGCGTATCATGCTTTAACCCTATTGGGATAAGACCCCGACCTGAACCCATGACTTTACCCATTGGTCGCTCCGTGCTTTCCTGATCCATATTACGGAGGACACAATGTTTATAGAATTTGCTTTGAGCCTGACGCTGGCCCTGCCAGAAACGCACCCGTCACTGACGCAGGTGCAGTTTACCGAGCCCGTACAGGAGGTTCTGACCTACGCGCCACAGGGACAGGTCAACGTGATGTCCGGTTTGGAATTGCCCAGTGGCACCGCCGAGGCCTATCAAGAGGACTTTCTGTCAGGCACGGTCTACTTCGGGGCCTTCGCGATCACCAAGGACTTTGGCTATGGCTATGTCACAGGGGCCAATTCGCTGGAGGCCGCCCGTGAGATCGCGACCGAAGAATGTCTCAAACAAGGGCCGCGCTGTCTGATCTATGCGGAGATCACACCGAACGGCTATGTGCCCCTTGCACCAGGGCAGGTGTCCATGTCGGCAGAGGCGGCAGGGTACTACACCAACCCCGACCCCAGCTGGGGCAGCTTCCGCGCCATGGCAATCAGCGAGGACGGGGCCTATTCCGTCGTGTGGAACTATGGCCCCCCTCGGGAAGCAGCCGACGCAGCGCTGTCGGATTGCGATGGCTATACGATTGACGATCTGCCGGACCTGCGTTCGATGCCCTGCATTCTGATACCGTTCAAATAGGAAAACCGCCGAACAGGGCGACTGCTCGGCGGTTTTGTTCGTTGGTTGACGGTCGGCGTCAGAGTATACGTCTTGCGATCACTTGAGCTTGGATTTCGCGTGCCGGCGTCCAATCGGTCCACTGGACCGATTGCGCGTTCCTCTTAAAGGATACGTCTTGCGATTACTTGAGCTTGGATTTCGCCGGCACCCTCAAAGATGTTCAGGATACGAGCGTCGCAGAGGATGCGGCTAATCTTGTATTCCAGCGCGAAGCCGTTGCCGCCGTGGATTTGCAGCGCGTTGTCTGCCGCGGCCCACGCAACACGGGCGCCAAGCAGCTTGGCCATACCGGCCTCTACGTCGCAACGGCGGCCTTCGTCTTTCTCAAAGGCGCTGAAGTAGGTCAGCTGACGGGCCACCATGATCTCAACCGCCATCATGGCCAGTTTGTTGGCCACGCGGGGGAAATTGATCAGGGCTTTGCCGAATTGCTTGCGGTCTTGGGCGTAGCGCATGCCTTCGTCGAGCGCGGAACAGGCGACGCCCACGGCGCGGGCAGCTGTCTGAATGCGGGCGCTCTCGAACGTCTCCATCAGTTGTTTGAAGCCTTTGCCCTCTTCGCCGCCCAACAGGTTTTCGCCCTTCACTTTGAAGTCGTCAAAGTTGAGCGTGTATTCCTTCATGCCACGATAGCCGAGGACTTCGATCTCACCGCCGGAAATGCCGGGGTCCTGCCAAGGCTCTTCGTCTGTGCCTGGGGTCTTTTCGGCCAGGAACATGGACAGGCCCTTGTAGTCGGTCGTGTCCGGCACGGTGCGGGCCAGAACGGTCATGACATGAGTACGGGCGGCGTGGGTGATCCACGTCTTGTTGCCGTTGAGGACCCAATCTCCGTTCTCGTCCTTCACGGCCTTGGTGCGCAGGGACCCAAGGTCGGAACCGGTGTTGGGTTCTGTGAACACTGCAGTTGGCAGGGTCTCAGCGGAGGCCAGACGCGGCAGCCACTTTTCTTTCTGCTCATCCGTGCCGCCCGCAATGATCAGTTCCGCGGCGATTTCAGATCGTGTGCCAAGGGACCCAACGCCGATGTAGCCTCGGCTGAGTTCTTCGGACACGACACACATGGACGCCTTGGACAGGCCAAAGCCGCCGTATTCTTCGGGGATGGTCAGGCCGAAGACGCCCATTTCAGCGAGTTCTTCGATGATCTCCATCGGGATCAATTCGTCCTTGAGATGCCATTCGTGGGCTTCCGGTTCGATCCGCTCGACCGAATAGCGGCGGAACTGTTCGCGGATCATTTCCAGTTCTTCGTCAAGACCGGAGGCACCGACGGTGATCTCTGCTGCGCGTTCCTGCATCAGCTCAACCAGACGGACGCGGGCCGCTTGGGTGTTGCCTGCTTGGGTCAGGGTCATCACGGCAGGCTCCATCAGCCCGCGCATCTGGTCTTGGGTCAGGCCGATGTCCTGCAGACGCAGGACTTCGCCTTGGTTCATGGGAATGCCGCCATAGACCTGCCAGAGGTATTCACCGAAGGCGATTTGGTGGATCAGCTGTTCGACTTCGCCAAACTTGCCCTCACCCTCCAGCTTTTCGGCCCAACCCTGCATCTGTGCCAAGGCTTCGACGTATGTGGCCAGCCACGCCAGCCCGTGTGCGGCGGTCTGTTCGGCCTCGACCAAGGCGCCGGACACCCGATCCCCGTCTATGACTTTCGCGCGCACGCAGTCCTTGGCGGTTTCCAGCAAGGCGCGGAGCGGTGCAATTGTGGCTGCTGTCGTCGCCAGCAGGTCCGGCAGGATAATCATGTCTTCGGTCTTCAGGTCTTGTCCGTCACGGGGCATGGGCCGACTCCCTTCATTTTGCAGATGCAGCAATATCGCCTTCGCACTGGCAGCGCAATAATAATTCAAGTGGATTATCCACTTTGAACAAAAATGTCTCGGCCGATTTTGCCTGAGGTAGCGGCCTCAGCTGTAAAGTACACCGATTCTGCTAGGAAAAGAGGTTTTCGTTGCGTCCTGTCAGCTGAGCAGGTCCTGATAGCCGCAAACTTCTGCCAGTTGGGGCAGGGCCGCAGGGGGCACGACCGTGAACGTCACTTCATAGAGCGGAACGCCTTCGACAGACGCGGACATGACCCATTCGCCCAAGGCCATCTCATACGGGTAGTCGAACTGATAGAACGTCACCCCCGGTGAGTCCTGTGGCCCGATGTATGTCTCAAAACTCTGACGCGTTGCGCCACTTTGCGCGAAAGGCGGATGGGAGACTGTCATCACAACGCCGTCCTGACCAAGCAGGCCAGCCATTCCTGATCGCACGCCAAAGCCTATCCCCAGCACGGCTGGCACAACGCGGCCCGTGCTGACAAAGGGTGGCGCGTCTTCGATCACATGGGTTGTGCCCGCGACGGTATCCGGTGCCTCACGGGTGCCGATTGAGGGCGGCGCGCAGATGACGCCGGCCTCAAGGAACCCGATGGCCTCCGAGATCCTGTCGGTGGATTGCGCTAAAACAGTTGCGCCCCAGCCGATGGCCAGGGCGCATGTAAGTATCAGGGACCGCAGTATCATGCGGACCAGTTTAACCGATTGCAGCGGCTTTGACATCTTCGTCGATGAACGGGACATACTGCGCGAAATTGTCGGCAAACATGTCCACAAGCTTTTGCGCCTGCGCATCATAGGCTGCGCCGTCGGCCCATGTTTCACGCGGGTTGAGCAGCACATCATCCACGCCTTCGCAGGTCACGGGCACATCGAAACCAAAGTTCGCGTCCTTGCGGAACTGGCCTTCGACCAGCGTGCCGTTGAGGGCCGAGGTCAGCAGGGCGCGCGTTGCCTTGATCGGCATGCGGCTACCTGTGCCATAGGCGCCACCCGTCCAGCCAGTGTTCACCAGCCAGCAGGTTGCACCGTGGCTCGCGATCTTGGAGCGCAGCAGGTTGCCGTACACCTCGGGCCGGCGCGGCATGAAGGGTGCGCCGAAACAGGTGGAGAACGTGGGCTCGGGCTCGGTCACACCGCGCTCCGTTCCCGCGACCTTGGAGGTGAAGCCCGACAGGAAGTGGTACATGGCCTGCGCAGGTGTCAGGCGGGCGATCGGAGGCAACACACCAAAGGCATCACATGTGAGCATGATGATATTCTTCGGATGGCCGCCCAAGGCGCTTTCAGACGCGTTGCTGATGTAGTTCAGCGGGTAAGCGCAGCGCATGTTCGCCGTCAGGCTGTCGTCATTGAAATCGAGTTCAAGCGTTTCGGGGTCGAACACCATATTCTCGATCACGGTGCCGGGCATCTGGGTCGTGGCGTAGATTTCAGGTTCCGCTTCGGGGTTCAGGCCGATGGTTTTCGCGTAGCAGCCACCCTCGAAGTTGAAGATGCCGCGGTCGGACCAGCCGTGTTCGTCGTCACCAATCAGCGTGCGGTTGGGGTCCGCGGACAGGGTGGTCTTGCCGGTGCCGGACAGACCGAAGAACACCGCGCTGTCGACAGGGTTGCCCTGTGCGTGGTTGGCCGAGCAGTGCATCGGCATGATGTCTTTTTCGGGCAGCAGGTAGTTCAGCAGCGTGAACACCGACTTCTTGTTCTCGCCTGCGTATTCCGTCCCCGCGATCAGGATCAGGTTCCGGTCGAAGTTCATGGTGATGACCGTTTCGGACCGGCAGCCGTGCCGCTCAGGGTCGGCCTTGAAGCTCGGGCAGTTGATGACCGTCCAGTCCGGCGTGAACGTCTCAAGCTCGGACGCCTCGGGGCGGCGCATCATGTGGCGGATGAACAGACCGTGCCACGCCAGTTCCGTGACAAACCGCACATCCAGCCGGTGTGCGGGGTCCGCACCCCCGAACAGGTCCTGCACGAAGTAATCCTTGCCGCCCATATGGGCCACCATGTCGTCGTAAAGACGATCAAAGGCGTCGGGTTCCATCGCGGCGTTGTTGTCCCACCAGATGGTGTTTTCGGTCTTGGCCGACCGCACCACATGTTTGTCCTTGGGCGAGCGGCCCGTGAACTTGCCCGTGGTGACAAGGAACGTGCCGCCTTTGCCGTTCTGACCCTCGCCGCGTTCCACGGCCAGCGCCTGAATCTCGGCTTCGGCGTAGTTATAATAGACATGGCCCAGTCCGGTGATGCCCTGTTGGGGCAGCTTCATGGAAGGGTTGACCGTGCCGTGGTCCATTGTCTCGCTCCTGCGTTGAAGGGGGCCACCGCGGCCCCTGTGCTTTGGGCTTAACATGATGATTTTGCGGCTGGATAGACGGCTTTGTCGCAGTTAGCGCAACCAAATGAACGTTAGCGCAACCAAGGCAGCCTTCCGCCGCTGCGGGGCAGCCAAGTGAGACATTTTAGTCATTGGTTACCCTTTTTGTGGGCACAACTCGGGCACGATTGCGCTGTTTTTTCAATTTTGGATTGATTCGCGCCCCCGACACGGGGCAAAACGAAAGAAAACAGGCAATAAAAATTTGAGCAGTAGAGGGGCAGCTACATGTCACGAATCGCACTTGTGGACGACGATCGGAATATTCTGACGTCCGTTCAAATCACGTTGGAGGCCGAAGGCTTTGACGTGGAAACCTACAACGATGGCCAGCAAGCGCTGGACGCGTTCAACAAGCGTCTGCCGGATATGGCCGTGCTGGATATCAAGATGCCGCGCATGGACGGTATGGATCTGCTGCAGCGTCTGCGCCAGAAAACCACGATGCCGGTCATTTTCTTGACATCCAAAGATGACGAGATTGATGAGGTTCTGGGCCTGCGGATGGGCGCGGACGACTACGTCAAGAAGCCGTTCTCGCAGCGTCTGCTGGTCGAACGTATCCGCGCACTTCTGCGCCGTCAGGACGCAATCTCGGGTGAGGTTGTAGATGAAACCGAAGAGACCAAGATCATGGTCCGCGGTGATCTGTCCATGGACCCCCTGCGTCATGCGGTAAAATGGAAGGGCAACGATGTGTCCCTGACCGTGACCGAATTCCTGTTGCTGCAGGCGCTGGCACAGCGCCCCGGCTTCGTGAAGTCACGCGACCAACTGATGGACGTGGCCTATGACGATCAGGTTTACGTGGACGACCGGACCATCGACAGCCACATCAAGCGTCTGCGCAAGAAGATGCGCACGGCCGATGATGAATTCTCGGCGATCGAGACACTTTATGGTATCGGGTACCGGTACAACGAAGAGTAGATAGGCAGACCATGACGGTTGCCCCCAAAATCGACGTACGCGATCTGAAGTCCGTCCGCGCCGCTGCGCGCGAGACGGGCGGCGTCGTTTTGGGAGACGATTTTGTAGCGCCACGCCCCGAAGACGCGCACGCGCAGGAACGCCGCAGTCGCGGCATCTTTCAGTTGCGCCGGTCCCCGTTGGCGCGAAAGATCATCACTTTCAATCTTCTCGCGCTGATCATTCTGGTGGCGGGTGTTCTGTACCTGAACCCCGCGCGCGACAACCTTGCCTATCAGCGCGGTTCGGCCATGGTGAACGAGGTTGAGCTGATCGCCGACGTTTTTGAGGCGCAGTTGCCTGTCAACGCGCCCGTTAACCTGATGTCCGGCGACGGTGCGGATGCACGGATCACACTGCAGAACCTTGATCTGCGCGGCGGCGTTGACGTCTACCTGCTCGATACCCAAGGCAATCTGGTTGAGCGTTGGTCCGATCCGACGCCCGATGATGTCGCCGTTCCTGGCCTTGAGCGTGAGGGCACCGGTGTATTCATCACGCGTGCCCTTGCCAGTATTTGGGACAAGGCCTCCAGCCTGCTTGGCGGAACGACGGAGGCGCCTGCCGCCGTAGATCTGAGTGACGTTCTGCCCGAACAGGTTGCAGCCACGTTGGAAACCGGAACCTGGGTCGATCCGCGAACAGATGCAGATGGTCGGTCCTATTTCAGCGTTTTGACGCCCGTCGTGCAGCAGGGCGGAACGCCCGTTGGCGTCATCGCGCTGGTGTCATTGCCGGGCGAGCTAGACGCTTTGGTGACCCATGATCGGGAGCAACTTTTGCAGATGTTCGTGATCGGCGTGATCATTTCCATCATCCTCAGTCTCATTCTCGCATCGACCATTGCGAACCCGCTGTCCGATCTGGCGGATGCCGCCGAACTGGGACGCGACCGCAATGCGCGCAAAATGTCGCCCCACCGCATTCGTATTCCGGACCTGACGGGACGACCGGATGAGATTGGCCGCCTCTCGGGCGCGCTGCGCGGCATGGTGTCCGCCCTTTTTGAGCGGATTGAAGGGAATGAACAATTCGCTGCAGACGTCGCGCACGAAATTAAGAACCCGCTCGCCTCATTGCGGTCTGCAGTCGGTACGCTTCGCCTCGCCAAGAAAGAAGAACACCGCCAGCGGATGCTGGATGTCATTGAACACGACGTTCAGCGCCTTGACCGCCTTGTCAGCGATATTTCCAACGCCTCCCGCCTGGACTCCGAACTGGTGAAAGAAGAGGAAGAGCGGTTCAACCTGATCAAGACGCTGGATCACCTGACCGAATTCCTTGGCAATCAGGCCAAACAGAAGGGTGTCGATTTCATCTCTGATCTGCCAAAGGATCCGATTGAGGTCATGGGCCTTGAGGGGCGTCTGGCGCAGGTCTTTGTGAACCTCATCTCCAACGCGATCTCCTTTTGTGAGGATGGCGATGCCATCCGCGTTTGGGTCCGCAAACGGGACAACCGCGTTCTGGTCGTTGTGGAAGACACCGGCCCCGGCATCCCTGAAGGTGCGTTGCAGAAGGTGTTCCAACGGTTCTACTCCGAACGTCCCGAACAGCAGTTTGGCGACAACTCCGGCCTCGGGCTGGCGATCTCCAAGCAGATTGTCGAAGCTCATGGCGGTGTGATCTGGGCTGAAAACATTCGTCCGACGGACGCGGATATCGGGTCCGAACCTCTCGGCGCGCGGTTCGTGGTTGGTCTGCCGGTCTAGATGCTGTCGGTCCCGCTTAAGACCACGCCGGACGGTAACATCCAACTCCATGCGACAACGATCGACATCGATGGACGCGGTCTTGTGCTGGTCGGCCCGTCGGGCAGCGGCAAGTCCGGTCTCGCACTCAAACTTATGGCGCTCGGTGCGACACTTGTGGCCGATGATGTTACCCTCATCAGCGCAGAATCCGCCCGCCTTGAGGCCCGCTGCCCCCCGTCTATCGCAAACCGGATTGAGGCCCGAGGGCTTGGAATTTTGCAGGCCGAAACAGCCCCCGCCCCCGTGTCCGCAGTTCTTGATCTGGGTCGGTTGGAGGCCGAGAGGCTGCCTGCTGCAAGGACGGTTTCAATCTTGGGGCAAGACGTCGTATTGCTTCACAAATTCGAGACGCCCTATTTTGCCGAGGCGGTTCTTCACTACATGCGTTGGGGCAGGGTG
>JAHDFG010000027.1:10083-11701 GCA_020628265.1 Pseudooctadecabacter sp.
CGAGACGCCCTATTTTGCCGAGGCGGTTCTTCACTACATGCGTTGGGGCAGGGTGGACTGACCCCTTGTACGAGGCGACATTATGTCGAACAAAAAACAGACCTTACAGAAGATCATCGTCGTTAGCGGCCCGTCCGGCGCAGGGCGCTCGACCGCGATTAATGTATTGGAAGATCTCGGTTTCGAAGCAATCGACAACGCGCCCCTGTCCCTGATCCCGAGGCTGGCCGGAGGGCCAGCGTCGCGGCCATTGGCGATCGGCGTAGATGTCCGAAATCGTGATTTTTCCCTCGCGGCTGTTCGGGATGTTCTTGCGCAGCTGGCCGAACACCCTGATGTCGACAGCCAGCTGCTGTTCCTTGAGGCCAGCGAAGACACCCTTGTGCGGCGGTATTCGGAAACCCGTCGTCGGCATCCGCTGGCCCCGGACGAACCCGCCATTCAGGGCATCCGCCGCGAGCACGATCTTTTGTTGCCGCTCAGGGCTGAGGCCGAGTTCCTTTTGGACACCACCGACCTTTCGCCACACGACCTAAAGGCCCGACTGACCGAATGGTTCGGAGAGAAGGGCGCAGCCCTGTTCGGCATCACCCTGCAATCGTTTTCCTACAAACGGGGCGTCCCGAAAGGGTCCGATCTGGTTTTCGATTGCCGGTTTCTGAAGAATCCCTATTGGGAGGAACAGCTTCGCACTCTGACCGGACTAGACCCGGCGGTAGGCGCGCACATCCAGACTGATACGCGCACAGCGCCGTTCATCCAGAAGGTGAGTGATCTGCTTCTCCTTCTCCTTCCGGCTTTCAGGGAAGAGGGCAAATCCCACCTGAGCATCGGATTTGGTTGCACAGGCGGGCAACATAGGTCGGTTTACATCACGGAAGAAATCGCGATGGCCCTTGCAGAAAAGGGGTGGCAGGTGTCTAAACGACATCGGGAAGTGAACCGCTCATCCGCGACGATCGCGTCGCGCAACGGATCGTAGGAATCGGAATTGATCGGGATCGTGATCGTGGCACATGGCGGGTTGGCAGCGGAGTATCTGTCAGCGGTCGAACATGTCGTGGGGGTGCAGACCGGCATCCAAGCCATTACGATTGCCCCGGATGATGACCGTGCTCTCAAACAGGACGAAATTTGCAACGCGGCAGACGCGGTGGACACCGGCGACGGCGTTGTGATCGTGACAGATATGTTCGGCGGGTCGCCATCAAACCTGTCCCTGCGCGCCTGTAGCCCCCAGAACCGTCGCATTCTTTACGGGGCCAATCTGCCGATGCTGGTGAAGCTCGCCAAATCCCGACGCAAGCCGGTAAAGGATGCGGTACGTGCCGCCCTTGAGGCGGGGCGCAAATATATCGACAGTCACTCCGTCGATCTGGACTAAAGGGACCGGACCAGCGATGACCACACGCACCCTCGCCATTACAAACATCAAAGGCCTGCACGCGCGGGCCTCCGCCAAGTTTGTCGAAGTGGTGGAGCAATTCGATGCAGATGCCGAGGTCTCGAAGGACGGCATGTCCGCGGACGGTGACAGCATCATGGGGCTTTTGATGTTGGCAGCTTCCAAGGGAACCTCTATTGAGGTTGAAACCAAAGGGCCGGAGGCCGAGGCGCT
>JAHDFG010000027.1:11801-13247 GCA_020628265.1 Pseudooctadecabacter sp.
GCGTCTGAAACCATGTGGGGGCCGGCGGTCGAGGCTGAGTGGAACGTTTTTACCGCCAAGATGATCAAGCGGTCCGGTGCAACGGTGGTCCCGTGCTTCTTCCCCGGCAGCAACTCCCGCTGGTATCAAATCGCCAATCAGATCAATGCGACCTTGCGGCAGGGCCTGCTGATCCATGAAGTGGCGCACGCCTTCGACAAGCCGCAAAAACCTGTCATCGGAAAGCCGATCCCGCAGGAAGAGGTTGAGGCGCGGTCCAAAGACCCGCGCGCCTTTATGGCCTGGCTCCGTGAGCAGACGTTGAATCTGGCCGAGTAACGAGCGTCAGCGCGTCGGAACAGGCGTTTCGCCGCGGTAGTCGTAGAAACCGCGTTTTGTTTTGCGCCCAAGCCATCCGGCTTCCACGTATTTCGTCAGCAACGGACAGGGGCGGTATTTCGTATCGGCCAGCCCGTCATGCAACACGTTCATGATCGCAAGGCAGGTGTCCAATCCGATGAAATCCGCCAATTCCAAGGGCCCCATCGGGTGGTTTGCCCCGAGCTTCAATGACGTGTCGATGGACTCCACATTCCCGACACCCTCGTAGAGCGCATAGACAGCCTCGTTGATCATCGGCATCAGGATCCGGTTGACGATGAAAGCGGGGAAATCCTCTGCCGTGGCCGAGGTTTTGCCCAACCGGTCGACCACGTCTTTGCAGGCATCAAAGGTGTCGGCATCGGTGGCGATGCCCCGGATCAGTTCGACCAGTTGCATGATCGGAACGGGATTCATGAAATGGAAGCCCATGAATTTCTCAGGCCGGTCAGTACGTGACGCCAGCCGCGTGATCGAGATGGACGAGGTGTTCGAGGTCAGGATCGTGTCTGGCGTCAGATGTGGCACCAAATCCTCAAAGATGGCCTGTTTGACCGCCTCGCGCTCGGTCGCCGCTTCGATGATCAAGTCCGTCGGGCCAAGATCCGTCAGGGTCAGCGTCGTGTCGATCCGGCGCAGGGCTTCATCCTTGTCCGCAGCCTCGATCAAGCCTTTGCTCACCTGCCGGTCAAGGTTCTTGCCCACGGTCTTGATGGCCGCTGACAGCGCGTCCTCGCTGATGTCGGTCATCAGCACATCGTAGCCCGCAAGTGCGCAAACATGCGCGATGCCGTTCCCCATCTGGCCTGCGCCGACAACGCCAATCCGTTCGATGCCCATCTGTCCCGCCTTTCGCTAGATGCGGCCACCATAGGGCGGGCTCAGGGCACCCTCAAGCGCTCGCAACGCTGATAACTTGCCTCAATTTTGCACTTTAGCGGTTTGGCAAGGGAATCGGCGGAAGTTGGGCAGCGGTGAGTTGAAAACATGAATGGTGGGATCCATGAAAACCTTTACGAAGCCTGCGGGCGCAATCCGTCTTGAACCTTGCAGATACGGGACGTCCCGCGTGTCGTTTCGCGGCCC
>JAHDFG010000027.1:13347-14733 GCA_020628265.1 Pseudooctadecabacter sp.
GCGACCAGACCGAAGTCAGCCACTTGGAAGATCGGCGCTTCTTCGTCTTTGTTGATCGCCACGATGATCTTGCTGTCTTTCATACCAGCGAGGTGCTGGATGGCGCCGGAGATGCCGACCGCAACATACAGATCAGGGGCCACAACCTTACCGGTCTGGCCAACCTGCCAGTCGTTCGGTGCATAGCCGGAGTCCACAGCGGCACGTGACGCGCCAACCGCCGCACCCAGCTTGTCGGCCAGACCTTCGATCAGTTTGAAGTCCTCTTCGGACCCAACACCACGGCCACCGGACACGACAACGCCCGCAGACGTCAGTTCCGGACGGTCGGAGGCTGCAACCTTGTCTTCGACCCATTCGGACAGGCCAGGGTTCGCAGCAGCGGCGATTTCCTCGACGGAGGCGGAGCCGCCTTCACCAGCGGCGTCAAACGTGGACGTCCGGATGGTCATGACCTTGGTCGCGTCAGAGGATTTGACCGTCTGGATCGCGTTGCCCGCGTAGATCGGGCGCTCGAACGTGTCGGCGTCGACCACGGCGGTCACTTCGGAAATCACCATCACATCCAGAAGCGCGGCAACGCGCGGCAGGATGTTTTTGGAAGCTGCGGTGGAAGGGGCTGCAATGTGGGAGTAATCGCCAGCGAGACCAACGATCAGGTCTGCCATAGGCTCGGCCAGATCGTGGCCGTAGGCGTCGTCAGAGGCGCACAGCACTTTGGCCACGCCGTCCAGCTTCGCGGCTTCGGCAGCTGCACCCTGACAACCGGAACCGGCACACAGGATCGTCACATCACCCATCTGCTTGGCCGCAGTCAGGGCCTTGGCGGTGGCGTCCACGGACAGCTCACCATTCACAACTTCAGCAATCAGAAGAACAGCCATTACACAGCCCCCGCTTCTTTGAGTTTCTCGACCAGCTCATCAACAGAGCCTACCACGATGCCAGCGGCGCGGGCTTCGGGTTCTTTCGTGCCGACGATTTCCAGACGGTTTGCAACGTCCACGCCGTAGTCGGCGGGCGTCTTTTCGTCCAAAGGCTTTTTCTTGGCCTTCATGATGTTGGGCAGGGACGCATAGCGCGGCTCGTTGAGGCGCAGGTCAACAGTCACGATCGCAGGCATCTTGATCTTGATGGTCTGCAGGCCGCCGTCCACTTCGCGTGTCACGGTTGCGGTGTCGCCATCAACGTTAACCTCGGACGCGAAGGTCGCTTGTGACCAACCGGTCAGCGCTGCCAGCATCTGGCCCGTCGCGTTCATGTCGTTGTCGATCGCTTGTTTACCAGCCAGCACAAGGCCCGGCTGCTCTTCGTCGATCACACCTTTGAGGATTTTGGCAACAGCCAGCGGCTCGATGTCGTTGTGCACGTCATCAGCGGCGACAA